>JAYVWK010000312.1:0-2763 GCA_043786185.1 Burkholderiales bacterium | reverse complement strand
CGCCCCACGGCCTTTCGTTGCCGATGTCGGATAGGACGTTGCTGTCAAGCAGAAATTTCACGCCGCGCTATACAGACGGCGCAGGGCTTCTCCAAGTCGTCGGATCTTTGGGTCAAGGTGCGACAAGTCGTCAGTGACGCGCTTCTTTGCCGGCTTTTTCGCAGCGGGCCTCTTCGGTGTGCCATGCGGCTTTGCCTTGCTGCGCGGAGTCGACTTGTCGGCGTGGATATCGGGATTCATTGCGATGGCCTCCTCAGACGATTAGCGGCGCACCGTGCGCGGCTTTTGACAGAACTCTCATTTTACGTCGGCCAGATGGCTGGCGTGACGCAGCGGCGTGACCTGGGCATCCGGCTTTGCGCCCCTACCTTGCCGGTGCCACGGCGGTTCGTCCATCCACTTCAGCCGCCCCTCTCCACCGGTCGCCGCGTAGTCGTGGCTGAGCGCGCCGACGACCGCAACTTCGTCGATTTGCGAGTTCGGCGTGTCAATACGACGATGGCGTGGCGCAGGCGCGCCGGACGCCGGCTGCTTGCGCGCATGGTCGACACACCCCGGTTGGTGAGCGAAGGCGACTGTTATCCAGGCGCCAACGTCGGTCGACCGCGAATCAGGTCGGCGGCACGTTCGGCGATCATGGTCACCGCCGCGTTGATGTTGCCGCCAACCAGATCGGGCATGACGGAGGCATCGACCACCCGCAGGCGTTCGACACCGCGCACGCGCAATTGCGCATCGACCACCGCCCAAGCATCGGTATCCGCCCCCATCTTGCAGGTGCCGAGCGGATGGTGAACGGTGATCGCCCGCGCGCGGATGTGCACGTCGAGTTCGGCGTCGCTCTGAATGCCCGCGCCGGGCGCCAGCTCTTTCTCGATGTAGGGCGCGAGCGCGGGCGCCAGCGCGATCGCGCGCACCATGCGCAAGCCCGCGCGCAGGATTTTCCAGTCGTGTTCGGCGGCCAGGAAATTTTGCCGGATCAAGGGCGCCCGCAACGGGTCGGCTGAGGCCAGTTGCACGCGGCCGCGGCTTTGCGGGCGCAACACCGCGACCAATACCGAAAAGCCATCGGCAAAGGCTTTACTGAATGGCGGCATGTACGGTGCGGCATTAAGCGGGCCGCCGTGGAACAGCAACTGCACATCGGGAATCGCCAGACTGTCGGCGGTTTTCAGAAATGCGGTCAGCGGCGCCGGCAAATCGGTGGCGAAACCGTGGCCGCGAAAGTACGCGTTGAAGAGATGCCTGGCGACGCGGTCGAGGCGCATGTTGCGCTGGAACGGGCCGGGTGTCTTGCGCCGATAGGCGAGCGGCGCCATCACATGATCCTGCAGATTGCGGCCGACGCCGGGCAGTGCCGTGTGCGGCGTGATTCCGTGCGGGAGAAGCTCCTGCGGATCGCCGATGCCCGACAGCATCAGGATCTGCGGCGAATTGATCACGCCGCCGGCCAGCAGCACCTCGCGCTCGCAGCGCGTCTCATGCAATCGGCCGGCCCGCAGGTATTCGACGCCGACCGCGCGGGCGCCTTCGAACAACACGCGTGTCGCCTGTGCCTTGACCAGTACGGTCAGATTGGCGCGCCGCAGCGCCGGGCGCAGGTAGGCGGTGGCGGCGCTGCAGCGGCGGCCGTCGCGCACCGCGCATTGCATGGTGCCGAAGCCATGCTGCTGTGCGCCGTTGTAATCCGGGGTGACCGGGTGGCCGCTGGCGACCGCCGCTTCGACGTAGGCGGCGAACAGCGGATCGGCGTAACGGTTGGTGCGAATCGTGATCGGACCGTCGCCACCGCGCAGGGCGCCGGCCCCGCCTTCCCACGCTTCCTGCCGTTTGAAATACGGCAGCGCGTGCGCGAACGACCATTCGGGCAAACCGGACGCCGCCCAGCGATCGTAGTCCGCCGGGTTGCCGCGCACATAGGCCATCGCGTTGATCGAAGAGGATCCACCGACGACCTTGCCACGCGCACATTCCACCGCGCGGCCGCCGACGCTGGCTTCGGGCTCGGCGAAATAACCCCAGTCGTGCAGACGGTTCTGCAGGATGCGGCCCCAGCCCAGTGGAATGTGAATCCATGGATCGCGGTCCCAGCCACCGGCCTCGAGCAGCAGTACGCGGACATTGGCATCTTCGCTCAGCCGGTTGGCCAGCACGCAGCCGGCGGAGCCGGCGCCGACAATGATGAAATCGTAGGTGGCGCGTGCGCTCATGATGGATCGGCGTGGCTCGACACCAGTGACCGCGCGTTGTCTCGCAGCACTGGGTTCGCAGGTGCAACGCCGCTGTACGCACGGCTCAACTGTGCATCGATCGACGTTGTGGCGACATCGTTCATACCGCCTCGCGTACCGCATGCCAGGTCTGCCAGTCGCGACCCGGATGCACCGTGCCGCAAGCCGGGCAGCGACGCGCCGCCTCATCGAGCGCGTAGAACGCGTTGTAGGTTTTCGGCAGGTCTTCGACGATGCTTTGCAACTGCACCTCGGAGCGATGCACCAGGGTCGCGCATTTCGCGCAAATCCATTCGAACGCGTCGATCACACCAAGCGCTCGGCTGCGTTCGATCACCGTGCACAGGCTGCCCGCTTCGGGGCGTTGCGGCGAATGCCGCACGTGGGCCGGCAGCAGGAACATGTCGCCTTCGCGCAACTCGATGCGTTCGAAGCGGCCACGATCCCAGGTCAGCAGATGGGCGTTGCCGCGAAACTGGTGAAAGTATTCCTCATACGGGTCATCGTGAAAATCGGTGCGCTGATTGGGGCC
>JAYVWK010000311.1:0-5987 GCA_043786185.1 Burkholderiales bacterium | reverse complement strand
CACGCCGCCTCTTGTGGTGCAGGCGCTGAACAATGCGCTGTTGACGGTGCTGGCCAGGCCTGATGTCAGGGCACGCTTCGCCAGCCTCAATACCGCGCTGCTGCCGCTGGGCACTGGCGCCCTGGTGCAGCGCTTGAAGGGCGACAACCCCAAGTGGGAGGCGTTGATCAAGAAGGCGGGAATCGAGCAGGAGTGAGGGCGAGCCCACACCATCTGCCGTCATTGAATCTCGCGCGATTGCTTTGTGCGGCCGGCAGGGCGACGTCAGTTCGATTTCCGCGTCGCCAATCCTGGCCGCATTCATTCACCGCATGAAAGTCAACATCAGGCGCATCTCGACTTTCTGACTGCTTGACTGCCTGCCCGACACGCCGCCTGTATCGAAGGGCTTGGGGAATTCGCCTTCGGCCTCGCTGTCTGCTCGCGTTTGCCGCCTGAAAGCAAGCTAGAGCAGGCTGACCTTGTCCGGCATGCATCGCATCTCTTTTTCAGCGCGCACCGGCTGCGCGCTGGCGGACTATTCCGTTTTCAACAGTGCTTCGATCGCATCGATCAACTTTGGCAGATCGTCCGCCACCACGCTCCACACCAGCTTGTTGCTGATGGTCGCGTAACCGTGAATCAATACGTTACGAAAAGCGATGATGCGAGGTGCATCCGGAATCTGCAGAACCAGCGCGGCGTCCAAACTTGCCAAGTGCCTCGCCGATAATCTCGAATTGACGCTCGACACCCGAGCGCAACAATGCTTCCTGCTGGTATTGCTCGAAGGTCTTGCCACGACAGAATTCCTCGATCAGGCCGGCGGCCTGGCGAATATCGAACAGGAATTTGCAGGACTCAGCCTTCATAAACCAGTTGTTTGCTGGCTTCGACCGATTTGCGGAAATACGGATTCCCCAGCGAATCATGGGTGATCAGGTCGACCGGCTTGCCGAAGATCCGCTCCAGCTTTTCCTTGAATCCGAAAAACACTGCCGAAAAACCTTGAACCGGCGAGTCGCCGAAATCCACCAACAAATCCACATCGCGCGCCGACGCCGGGGAACGCACCGATGACCCGAATACTTCCAGCCTTCGAATGCCGAATTCGCGACATGCATCGAGAACCAGATTGTGGTGCGGAAGTGTGAACATCTTGGGAACCGCTTGAAGTATGCGGCGCGCAGGTTGGTCAGGAATTCTGCATCATATTCCAAGTGGTGCGATTCACTTTGGGCAGGGCGCGTCGGGCGTCCCGACCGCCACTGATCGATGATGCACCTGATGCTGCGGCGAGCGATGGCTCAATGCTGGATCAAGAGGATGGAACCGACACATTTGCCGAAAGCCAGATTTGTCGGGCGGCCATGTGAAGGTTGCGATTGTGGGGCCAGCCGGGACGCCGCCGGCCGTGGTGCAGGCGCTGAACAACGCGCTGTTGACAGTGCTGGCCAGGCCGCAGGTGAAAGCGCGCTTCGCCAGCCTCAATACCACGCTGCTGCCGCTGGCCACCCCTGCCCTGGTGCAGCGTTTGAAGGGCGACAACCCGAAGTGGGAGGCGTTGATCAAGAAGGCGGGAATCGAGCAGGAATAGGGCTGGAATGGCACCCTCAGGACGCCTCATCCGGCTTCGAGGTGACCCGCGCACCCACCGGCGGCAGATTGCCCACCCGCCCCACAAGTGCGCGCAGGGTCGGCTGGCCGGTTTTTTTCAGCAGGCCGCGCACGTGGGTGCGCGCGGTGTTGACTGTACAGCCGGCACGCTCGGCTGCGGCGGGTACGCCACCGCCCTCGCACAGAAGCGTGAGGAGCCGCTCCTCGGCATGCGTGAGGTTGTGGGCGCGCGCGAAAAAATACAGGCCCAGCCCGCTCTCCTCCTGGCTTTTCTCGAACACCAGCGCCGCTGCCGGCACTTCCCAGGATGGCAGCGGCAGAACCGCGATATCGGTGGCTTCGCTGCCCCAGCCCAGGGCGATATAACTCCGGCGTCCGCTGCGCGTCACTTCGATCGCCTGCTCCAGGACGTCGGTATCCTGGCGTGTGGCTGCCTCGATCACGCCGCCTACCACCTGCAGCCGGCCGCGCCCCTCAAGCCGGGCCACCGCGACCCTGCTCGCATACAGCACGTGGCGCCGCATGTCGACCACCGCCACGCCGAACGATAGCTCGTCCAGCAAGGCCACCAGACTCAACTGATTGGCTGCAGACAATCCGGCACCCGACGACGGCAGTGGCATCGCCTCGCGGGCCGGCGTCGGGTTCGCAATTGAGCCTTCGGCATCCGGGGTTTGCCGCACGTCTCGATACATGTTCCCGCCCTTTTCCAGCATGACCGCAGCAACCGAGCGCCGGTCGCCACACTGGATGAAAGCTTGGGTCGTGCCGCGGCAAAGCGCAATTCGCCGATCGGCATAGGCCGCGCCGCCCGGCCCATCCAACCCCGGCCGCCTGAACTTTGGTTTATAACCATGGCAGATGACAGGTCCACCCCGTATCCCGTAATCTCGCGGACTACCAGACCACCCCGGGGCACGCCACTTTGCAAGTTTTGCTGATCGACGACCACACGCTGTTCCGCCGCGGGCTACGCATGCTGCTGCGCGATCTCGACGAAAGCCTCGACGTCAGCGAAGCCTCACACCTGGAAGAAGCCCTGAATCTGCGCGGCAGCAGCTTCGACCTGGTCCTCCTGGACATGAACATGCCGGGGCGCAATGGCCCGGGCATGATTCCCCTGATCCGCGAAACATTCGCCACGGCCGCCGTGGTGGTGGTCTCGGGCGAGGATACGCCGGCGATCATCCGCGAGGCCATCAGCGCCGGCGCCTCCGGCTACATTCCCAAGACCTCGACACCGGAGCTCATGCTGGGTGCGCTGCGGCTGGTGCTGGCCCGAGGTGTGTATCTGCCGATGGAGCTTCTTGCCGGCGCGGCGCCTGCCATGACGCCCGCGCTCACGCCCTTGCCTCGAGCAGTGGTGGCCGCTGAGGACGCACCAAAGCCGCCGAACCCGCTGACGCCCAAGCCGCCGTATCTCACCGACCGGCAGTGGGAGATCCTGCACCAGGCGCTGCGCGGCGTGCCCAACAAGGTGGTGGCCGACCGCCTCGGCATCGCGCCCGGCACGGTGAAATCCCATCTTTCGACGATCTACCGCGCACTCAATGTGCGCAACCGCGTCGAGGCGGTCTACGTGGTGGCCAAGTTCGGAATCAATCCTTGACCTCCATGCGCTCGGGCCCGGCAATGGGCACAGCTGCGAGCGAAACGGCCAACGAAGCGGCCAGCGCACAGCGCGCGCTCCCGCCCGCAGCATCGGTGGGTGGCCCGGACCGCCACGAAGCCTTGAACCTGCAATTCACTGTCAACCAGTCAATCCGCAATTCGGCCAGTGTGTGGGTCATCGTGGTCTTCATCGCGGCCGCGGCCTACCCGGTATTCGGCGTGTTGCATGTGAGCGCCTGGGTGGTGATGGTGGGCGGCTCCGCTGCCTTGCGCACCCGCCTGCTGCGGCCGGCCAGGGAGCTTGAGACGGTACTGGCCAACCCGCCGTTCTGGGCGCGCCGCTATGCCTGGCTGACCGTCGCCATGGGCGGGGCCATCGCCATCGGGCCCTTGACATTGTTTCCGGCGGCCTCCGACCTGCTGCGCATGTATCTCACCTTGATTTTCTGTACCTGGGCCGCAGGTTCGCTGGCCTCGGTGGGCGGCCGCCCGCGCGTGTTCGGCCTGTATCTGGGCCTGTTTGTGGTGCCGGTGGCGATTGGTTGGGTCATTTCGGGCAGCGACTACACCACCGAGGTACTGCTGCTGCTTACGGTGTTCTCGGCCATCATGTTCAACTTCGCGCGCAACTTTGCGCTGCAGGTGCGCCAGGGCATCGCCATTCGTTTGCAGAACGACGAGCTGGTCGCCCGCCTCGATCGTGCCCGCATCGCGGCAGAGGAAGCCAACATGGCGAAATCGCGCTTTTTGGCGGTGGCCACGCATGACCTGCGCCAGCCCCTGCATGCCCTGACCCTGATGAACGGCATGCTGATGCGCGCCCGCTCGCCTGAACAGGTGGCGGAGATCACGCGCCAGATCGGCCGCGCCCTGGGCACCCTGGAACGCTTGTTCACCTCGCTCCTTGAGCATTCGCGCCTGGAAACCGGCGGCACCACACTCAATCCGGCCTGGTTCAGCTGCGCGCAACTGCTGGACCGTCTGGCCGGCGAATTCAGCCCGCGCGCGCAGGAAAAAGGCCTGCGGCTTTCGATCGGCGCCTGCGAATGGGCGATCCACAGCGACCCGCAGTTGTTCGAGCGCGTTTTGCGCAACCTGCTGGACAACGCCCATAAATTCACCACCGCAGGCGTGGTGAGCGTGACCACCCGGCTGGGGGAGGCCAGCCTGGTATTGGCGGTATCCGACACCGGCCCTGGCATCCCGGCCAACATGCATGAGGAGGTTTTCAAGGAATACGTGCAAGGCGAAGGCGCGCAACGCAGCGAGGGCCTTGGGCTGGGGCTAGCGATCGTGCGCCGCCTGGCCGACCTGCTGGGGCATACGGTGCGCGTGATCGACAACCCCGGCGGCGGTGCCACCTTTGAGGTGCAGGTGCCGGCAGCGCAGATTCGCCGCGACCACGAACTGGCGGTCGAAGCCGACCCGGCCGAGGCCGAGATCGACCTGCGTGGCCTGCGGGTGGTGTATATCGACGACGACCCGCATGCCCGCGACGCCACCCGCCTGCTGCTGAAAGACTGGGGTTGTGATGCGCTGGTGGCCAGCGGCATCGACGAAGCGCTGAGCGCCAGCGCAGGGGCCGAGCCGCAGGTGGTGATCAGCGACTATGCGCTGGGGGGCGGGGAGAGTGGCATCACAGCGATCGAGCGCTTTCGCGAACGCCACGGCGAAATCGCCGGTGCGCTCGTAACCGGCAGTGTCGCCGCGGAGATGCGTGCGCTGATCGAGACGATCGAGTATCCGGTGTTGTTCAAACCGGTGAATGCGGTGGAACTGCGGCGGTTGCTGGAGGTGTTCAAGTCGATTGATTAAGGCGGGTGGCGCCGCGCAATCGCCTTGCGCTGGTCAAGTACCACGAATTCTTGGGCCAACACTCCGAAAGCCACCACCAGGTGCGAATTGATTCGCCACTCGCGCAGCAGGACTACGCGAATTCTTTGAGCATATGCGGATGCCTGGCAACGATCTTGAGCAAGGTACGTGCCGCGCCCGTGGGAGAGCGGCGCCCCTGCTCCCACTGTTGCAAAGTGCGAGTCGATATGCCCAGCAAGCCGGCGTATTGCGCCTGTGAAAGGCCGGAAGCGAAGCGCGCTTTCACGATATCGGATTCCGCAAATCCGCCATCCTTGGTGGGCACGTGCGCACGCCCGATACGCCCCTTGGAAAGATCGTTCGCCGCGGCAAGCAGCTCCGCATTCAAATCACGGGCGGCATCACGCGTGCGTCTTTTGGCCTCAGTCAATTTTGGCATGATCGATCAAATCCTTGAGCTTCAGTAAAGTCTTGACAGCGATGTTCTCCTGGGCGCTCTTGGCATAGACAGTCATCAACCAGATGCGCCCCAACCGGTCCTGCACGTAATAGATCACCCGCAATCCACCGCGCTTGCCGCCCCCGGCGCGCGCCCAGCGAATCTTTCGTACGCCGCCGGTCTCCGGAATCACAGCCCCGGCTGCGGGATTGGAGGCGAGTTGCCGTTGAAACTCCGCAAATTCGTCATCGTCGAAATAGTCGTCCCGCACGCGCGAGAACGATGTCAGTTCGATGAAGGTGAACATCAGATGATTATACGCCATTGGCGTACTGTTCAAAAACGCGGATTACTTTGTCCCCTCACCCCGTCTGGTGAACGTCGAGCAGGAACTTTCCGGCGTCAGCCTTCATAGACTAGCTGCTTGCTAGCCTCGACCGATTTCCGGAAATACGGATTCCCTAGCAGCCTGTCATTCGCTGTACAAGGGCGGCGGCACTGGTGCGCCTGCGGCAGGCCACCGCGC
>JAYVWK010000310.1:0-2577 GCA_043786185.1 Burkholderiales bacterium | reverse complement strand
CGGCGGCATGGGCATCGCCCAGGGTGCGGGTATGCGCATCGTGACCGAACGCACCAGGATGGCCATGCCCGAAACCAATATCGGCTTGTTCCCGGACGTAGGTGGCGGATATTTCCTGAGCCGCTGCCCCGGCCATTTGGGGGAATACCTGGCACTTACAGGGCAGATGTTGAAAGGACAACAAGCCATTGCAACAGGGTTGGCGGACCACTGGATGCCATCCAGCGGCCTGCCCTCGTTGTGGGACAACCTGACCAATCAGGGACTGGCCGCTCTCGACACCCTTCGAACCACGCCCCGGGCGACGGCGGCTTCCGAGCCCGTTCGAGCTGACCCCTTCGGCGTGGCCCAGGACCGGCCTGTCGAAGCCCCCGCCCTGCCTCTGGACCAGATCAACCACTATTTCGCCCGGCCCACCGTGCTTGAGATCGCCCAGGCATTGGAGGCCGACGCGGCCACAGATGCCTGGGCCCGCGACACCGCCGCTGCCCTGCGCAAACGCAGCCCGCTGATGCTCAGCGTGACGCTGGAGCAGGTGCGACGCGCCCGGAGCATGGGGATTGCCGACGACCTGCGCATGGAGCGCGATTTGGTGCGCCACTGCTTTCACCCGGCGCACCTGGCCCGCTCCGGTGCCGGCACCGAAGTCGTGGAAGGTATACGCGCACTGGCGGTGGACAAGGACCACCAGCCGCGTTGGAACCCGCCGCGTATCGAAGACATCACGCCGGACATGGTGGCGCCGTTTTTCCACAGCCCCTGGCCGGCGCATGCGCATCCGCTGCGTGGGCTCGCGTGATGGGTAACTGTTGCGCTGCTGGTCGAAACAATGTCGTTTCCATCTCGTGGATGCAAGCGTTGTTACGAAGCTTGTAGTGTGTGGGACGCCTTTGCAGCGAAGCGGTCGCTGTCGAATGGCCGGTATCAGGATGCCAATCTCGCATTACAGCTCGCGTCTTGCAGGCGCAAGACATTCATCCAGCGCCGTGGGCAGTTGCCGAACAATCGCAGCGGCAAGAGTTGGAAGAATGAAGTTTTATCGCGACGCAGACCCACTTAAACTCTAAATTTGAATGCATCTCTTTCTCGAACTCGTGCGCCAGATCAGACATGACATTGAGGATGGCGCACGGCTGCCGATCGCCGCCGCATCTGCGGGGCGGCGCATCGACGAGTTCGCGGCCCCCTTCGATTGCGTCTATCTCTCGCTGTGGAAGATGCTTGGCCTGCCATTCGGCGCTGCAATGGCTGGTTCGGCCGCGTTGCTGGACGGGGCCGAACATGACCGGCGGCGCATGGGCGGCGCCTTGCCGCAGCGCCTGTGCACGCCAGCAGGGTGCGGCCCTGCCCGAGCCGCAGGGGCGCCGCTTTGCGATCCGCGCAGACATCGGCTGGTTGCCACTCGCGCCACAAGAGCTTGTCGCGCGCCTGGGTCGCGCCGCCGATCAAGCTGGTGGCAACAGCACCTGAGGCGCGGCAGTTACCGGCCCGCCGCCCTGGCGCCTGGGTCCGCGGGCCGCGCCGATCCCGGCCAGCCGCCCCCCCACAAAACACTCGGCGATGTTCCCGCCCGACATGTACAGGTGACCGAACAGCGAGCCCATCTCACCGGCGGCAAACAGGCCGGTGATGGGTGTGCCGTCCGGCCGCAGGATGCGCTGCGCGGCGTCGTGCACCGGGCCACCCTGGGTGTTGGACACGATGGGCCACACCGGCGCGTAGACAAACGGCGCCTGGTTGATCGGCACCATGCTGGTCGGCGGGCGGCCCCAGTCGTCGTCGCCGTCGGCGGCACAGGCTGCGTTCCAGCGCGCAAGCGACGCGGCCAGTGCGGCTTCGCTGCTGCCGGTGGCCTTGGCCAACTCGCCCAGGTTGCGCGCCTGCTTCAGGATGTCGAGTTCAAGCTCCTTCCGGTTGTCGTGGCTCCAGTCGTAGCGCACGCCTCGCGCGTGTGAGGTGGGCCGGCCGAAAGGGTACATGGCGGCGCCGTGGGCGTCGGCGACCAGCCATGCCGGCATGGCGGCGTAGTCTTGCCGGAGCGGGTCGTAACGTGCGAAAGGCCGCGCGCCGGTGTCCTGCACATAGGGGTCGTATTCGTTCATGAAGCGCCGCCCGCGCGCGTCCAGCAGGATCCAAGGCATCGATACGTCACCGCGCAACGGCGTGCCGGGCTGCCAGTCGGGCAGGCGCTTGGTGCGGATGCCAAAGGGGTAGGCCGGGTCGGGGTGCCGAAAGCCGTACGAGCCGTGGTAATGCCACATGTGCCACAGGTCTGCGCCCAGCGCCTGCGCCATCCGTATGCCGTCGCCGGTGTTGCCCAGCACGGCCGCCGACATCACAGCGCCCTCGGGCCAGAAGGCGCGTTGCATCGCGGCGTCGCCTTCGAATCCGCCGCAGGCCAGCACCACACCACGGCGCGCACGAATGGTCTTTGCCGTGCGGCCGCTGCGCACCTGCAGGCCCTGCAGCGCTGCGCTTTTCGGGTCGCATAACAACCTCTCGACCCGGCTGCGTGTGTGCAGCGCGATGCCACGCTTTTGCAGGTTGCGCCGCAGCACTTCGAACAACAGCGCACCG
>JAYVWK010000309.1:0-9775 GCA_043786185.1 Burkholderiales bacterium | reverse complement strand
TACCTGGCAGCCTGGTTCGAAAGCCGCGACGCGTTGCGCTACAAGCGCATTGGCCTTGCCTACGGCGCCGGCCGCATGCAGCGTGTGCTCGAAGAGTTGCCATCCTGGAGCGCGGCACTGGCGATTGCCGCTGCCCTCGCAGTGCTGCTGGTACCTGGGCTAACGGCGGTCAGCGCACGACCAGTGGGTGCCCTCTACGCATGGTTCGACGAAGCCAGCCGTTTCGGCCCCCTCACCCCACTGGCACTGGTGCTGCTGGCACTGCGCGATATCGCGTTCGTCCAGGGCATGTCATTTACCCGTGCGGCCAAGCGCGCCGATCTGGTGATCGCCGTCTATCTGCTGCTGGTCTATCTGCTGCTGCCGGCCCTGCTTTCGGCATTTGGCGCGAACCCGCTGATTCTCCCCAATCCCTTCACCCAGCCGGTAGTGGCGGTGGCGGTGTTCGGCATTCATCTGGCGGCGGTACTGCTCTGGGTACGCCTGCGCTGGCGCGGCCTGGACCGGACCGCGGCCTGAGAGCCGGACCCCGGGAACAGCCGCGAGCGGTGAATCATCTCGCGCATTTTGCGCTGGCGCCGGACGACGATCAGGCGCGTACCGGCACCTGGCTGGGCGACTTCGTGCGCGGCAGCGACCTTTCCGCCTGGCCTGCCACCATCGAGCAGGCGATTCGTCTGCACCGGCGTATCGACAGCTTCACCGACACCCACGCGGTCACACTCGACGCCCGGCGCGGTGTGCCGGCGCCAATGCGCCGCTACGCGGGCATTCTGCTGGATGTCTATTTCGATCACCTGCTGATCCGCGCTTGGCCGCGCTGGCACAGCGCATCCCTCGAAGACTACAGCGACAGTTTGCACGCTTGCCTGGCGCGCATCGCACCCACATTGCCCGATCCGGCCGGGCGGCTCGCACACGGCATGGCTTCGCATCGCGGCCTGACCGCCTGCGCCAGCAGCGCCGGCATGGCTCGCGTGCTGGAACGCATTGGCAGAGGTTTGTCAAAACCGGTGGCGCTGCACGAGGCATTGCCGGCCTTGGTCGCCGCCCACGCGGCGCTTGATGACACGTTCGAGCGCTTCTTTCCTCTGCTGCAGGCGGAAGCTGCGCGCTACCTCGCGACTTCGAGCCGCAGCACCCTGCCCTCGGAACTGTCGGTGAGCAGATAAACCAGCCCGTCGGGCCCGACGCGCACATCGCGAATCCGCTCGTTCAGGCTCTGCAGCAGGCGCTCTTCACGCACGACCCGGTTGCCGTCGAGTTCCAGCCGCGAGAGCAGGCGGAACTTGAGCGAGCCGACCAGCAGGCTGCCCTTCCAGCCGGGAATCGCGTCGCTGTCGTAGAACGCCAGGCCAGACGGCGCGATCGATGGGTCCCAGTAATGCAGGGGCTGCTCCATGCCGGCCTTGGCCGTGCCCTCGCCGATGCTGGCGCCGGAATAGTCGCGTCCATAGGTGATCACCGGCCAGCCGTGGTTGCGCCCGGCTTGGGGCCGGTTGACTTCGTCGCCCCCCTGCGCGCCGTGCTCCACCGTCCACAGATCGCCAGTGCCGGGGTGCAGCGCCGCGCCCTGCACGTTGCGATGCCCGTATGACCAGATTTCGGCCAAGGCACCGGCGCGGCCGACAAACGGATTGTCGGGCGGCACCTGGCCGTCCGGCCGGATGCGCACCAGTTTGCCCAGATGGTTGCCCAGTTCTTGCGCGCGCTCGCGCTGATAGCGCTCACCCAGGGTGACAAACAGGTTGCCGTCGCGCGCCTGCACGATACGCGAACCGAAATGCAGTCCACCGCGTACTTTCGGGCTTTGGCGAAAGATCACCCGCACCTCTTCGAGCCCGGCAGCGCCCAGTCGTGCGCGCGCCACGCTGGTGCCGGCGCCGCCTTCACCCGGCTCCGAGTAGGAAACATACAGTGTGCGGTTGGTGGCGAACTGGCGGTCGAGCAACACGTCGAGCAAACCGCCCTGTCCCTGCGCCACCACCGCCGGCACGTTCGACAGCGGTGCGCCGACCCGACCATCGCGCTCGATGATGCGCATGCGCCCTGCGCGCTCGGTGACCAGCAAGCGTCCGTCCGGCAGAAACACCAGGCCCCATGGGTGATCCAGGCCCTGCGCCACAGTCACCACCTTGAGTGTCGCACGCTCGGTGCGCATCTCCTGGGCTGCGGCAATGCCGGGGTGCATGATTGCCAACAAGCAAAGCAAAAGCGATCGCAGCAGAGGGTGGGGTGCGGGCATGGTGGGGACGTTATGAAATGTTACGTAATCCCCGCAGCGTAACATCCACTTACAAACACACGGAGATCATGGTCGGCCCGACCTCCCTGCGCGGCGTTCATTGAAGCACGCACTATCGCGTATCGGAGGATCAAGCCATGAACCAAATTATTCGCACCACCCCGCGCATCCACCCGCTGATGGCCGCTGCGGCCGCGTCCGTGATTGTGGTATCGGCAGCCGGCTTAGGCGTCATGACAGGTGTGCTGCCGGGCAGCCATGCCAATGTGCAGCCGGCGCCCATCGCGATGGCCGCGCCCGCATCCCTGGCGCCCGCACCATTTGCCTCGGCAAGCCCGGCCCCAGCCGCTGCGCCGCAGATCATTGTGCAAGCCGCCCCCGCTACGGCCACGCCCAAGGCAGCCGCACCCAAGCCACGGGTTACGCGGGTTGCCGCGGTCCAACCCGATGAGCGATACGATGCACCAATGCGCACCCGTCAACCCATGCAGGTGGCCGGCAACGCGCCGCGCAGTGGCGATCCCTACGAGCCCAACCCCTACGGCAACGCGGGCGGCAACAGCACCTACGGTGGTGCCCAGGGCGCCGGCAATGGCGGCTACGGCGGCTACGGCGGCTATGGCAATGCACCGGTGCAGGTCACGCAGGCCCCGCCGGTTCCGGCACCGGTCGCAAGGCCGGTGTGCGGCAACTGCGGTGTGATCGAAGCGATCACCGAAAACACGGTAGCCGGCGCAGGCACCGGCATCGGCGGGATCGGCGGCGCGCTCGGCGGTGCGGTGATCGGCAAGCAGTTCGGCAAGGGCCGCGGCTCCGATGCACTGGCGATTCTGGGCGCGATCGGTGGTGCCGTGGCGGGCCATCAGGTCGAAAAGAGCGTGCGCTCGACCAAGGTCTATGAGGTACGTGTGAAGATGGAGGACGGCAGCACGCGCAGCATGACCCAAAGCAGCCCGCCCGCCTGGCGCAATGGCGACCGCGTCAGGGTGGACGGCAATTCCATCAGCGTGATCTGAAGGGGCGACAACATGCAACAATCAGGGCGGCCTCGCGGCCGCCCTTTTGTTTTGCACTCCGGCGTGTTCGCAACCGTCGATGCGCCCTCCCGATGCCGCTCTCAGCCCTGTTGCTCATCCTGTTTGCCGCCTGGTGCCACGCCACCTGGAACCTGTTCCTCAAACGGAGCCAAGGCGGTGGCGTCGCGTTTTTCTGGCTGGTGGCCTGCTTCGAAAGCCTGATCTACGCGCCACTGGCGCTCACGCAGCTGTGGCAATCGGGTTGGCTACCCGACACCCGCGCCATCATCATGATGCTGGGAAGCGCGCTGATTCATGTCGCCTATTTCGTATTTCTCGACCGTGGCTATCGCAGCGGCGACCTGTCGGTGGTGTATCCGCTGGCGCGCGCCAGCGGGCCCTTGCTTACAATCGTGGCGGCAATCATTTTCCTGGGCGAGCAACCGGCGCCGGTCGCGCTTGGCGGCGCGCTCCTGATCGGCTGCGGTGCGGTGTTGCTGTCTGGCAGCCCGCTTGCCATGTTTCGCCGCGGCGGCCATGGCATCGGTTTCGCGCTGGCCACCGGTGCCATGATCGCCCTGTATACCGTCTGGGACCGGCAGGCGGTGGCCGCGTTCCTGATCCCGCCGATCGTCTATTACTGGGGCTCGATCGTGTTGCGCCTGATCGTCACCACGCCTGCCAGCCTGCGGCGCATCGACGCAGTGCGCGGTATCTGGCGCGATGACAAGCGCGCGCTTTTCGCAGTGGCGATTCTTTCACCGATGTCCTATTGCCTTGCGCTCTACGCGATGAAAATAGCGCCACTGTCCTACGTGGCGCCGGCACGCGAAATCAGCATTCTGGTGGCAGCGCTCTATGGCACGCATTTCCTCAAGGAAGGCGATGGCGGTCGCCGCCTCGCCGCCGCACTCCTGATGGTGCTGGGCCTGGCAGGTATCGCTCTGGCGTAAAGCGCAGCCGCGGCGCGCGTGCTATTCGGCTTCGTCGATCCACATCATCTGGATCGCTTCGAGAATTTTCTCGCCGGAACGTCCCGGTTCATCGGCGAACCCGCGCAGCGCGCAGACCCAGGCGTGCAGGTCGGTGAAGCGCACCTTGAGGGGATCGACATCGGGGTGCCTCTCGCACAATGCGATGGCGATGTCGCGGCTATCGGTCCATTTCATGGCGGGGCTCTTGGGTTTGGCCTGGGGTTGGGGTGTGCATGCTCAATGCTTGCCTTCCTTGGCCATGTTGATGGTGTATTTCGGAATCTCGATCACCAGATCCGCACGCTCAAGCATCACCTGGCAGGAAAGCCGCGAGTTCGGCTCCAGGCCCCAGGCACGGTCGAGCAGATCGTCTTCCTTTTCGTCGGAAGGTTCAAGCGCGCCGAAACCTTCGCGCACAATCACGTGACAGGTGGTGCAGGCACAGGATTTTTCGCAGGCATGTTCGATCTCGACACCGTTTTGCAACAAGGCATCGCACAGGGAGATGCCGACCGGCGCGTCGATGACCGTACCTTCCGGACACAATTCCACATGGGGTAACACAACGATTTGCGGCATGGATATCTTTAAATGTTCAGACGCCGATCGAATCGACCGTGCGCCCGGTGAGCGCGGCCTTGATCGAGCGGTCCATGCGGCGCGCGGCGAATTCCTCGCTGCCGCGATTGAGCGCCTCGACCGCCGCCTTGATCCTGATATGGTCGGTGCCCTGCGCGGTCTCGCGCAAACGCGCCATCAGGTCGTCGAGCACGGCCCGCTCCCCTTGCGACAGCAGCGCGCCATCGGCAGCGAAGGCCGCGGCCAGAGCCGCGAGCATTTGTTCTGCTTCTACCTGCTGCTCTTTCAGGGCGCGCGACTTGATGTCGTCGCCGGCGCGCTCGAACGATTCGCGCAGCATGCGCGCGATCTCCTCGTCGCCCAGGCCATACGAAGGCTTGACCACCACTTCCGCCTTGGCGCCGGAAGTCTTCTCCTCGGCCGACACCGACAAGAGACCATCGGCATCGACCTGGAAGCTGACGCGAATGCGTGCCGCGCCTGCCACCAACGGCGGAATGCCGCGCAACTCGAAGCGCGCCAGCGAGCGGCAATCGACCACCAGGTCGCGCTCGCCCTGCACCACATGAATCGCCATCGCGGTCTGGCCGTCCTTGAACGTGGTGAATTCCTGGGCACGTGCGCAGGGAATGGTCGAGTTGCGCGGAATCACGCGCTCGGCCAGCCCGCCCATGGTCTCAAGCCCCAGCGAAAGAGGGATCACATCGAGCAACAGCCAGTCGTCACCTTCCGAGTGATTGCCCGCCAAAAGGTTGGCCTGCATCGCCGCGCCCAGCGCCACCACTTCATCGGGATTGAGATCGGTCAGGGGCGCGCGCCCGAACTGCTTCATCACCGCATCGCGTACCTGCGGCATGCGTGTGGCACCGCCGACCAGAACCGTGCCCTTCACCTCCGCTGCCGACAAGCCGGCATCGCGCAATGCCTTGCGCGTGGCGACCAGGGTTTTCTTGAGGAGCGGCTCGGTCAATGCCTCGAACAGCTTGCGCGTCACGTGCAGGCCCAGGGTACGGCCGTCGTGCATCGGCAGGCTGTAGAAGCTGGTATCGGCGTCGGACAGGCGCTCCTTGGCGGCGCGCGCCTCGATCAGCAACATGCGCTGGTCACGTTCGGACAGATCGGCAAGATGCGCCTCATGTATCGCCCAGCGGGCCAGCGCGGCGTCGAAATCATCGCCGCCCAATGCCGAATCCCCGCCCGTGGCCATCACTTCGAAAACGCCGCGCGACAGGCGCAGAATGGATATATCGAAGGTACCGCCGCCCAGGTCATAAATCGCGTAGACGCCTTCGGCTGCGTTGTCCAGGCCATAGGCGATCGCCGCCGCGGTGGGTTCATTGATCAGGCGCAGCACTTCGAGGCCGGCCAGCTGCGCGGCATCCTTGGTGGCCTGACGTTGCGCGTCGTCAAAGTAGGCGGGCACGGTGATCACCGCACCGCCCAAGTCACCGCCCATCGATTCGACGGCACGCTCCTTGAGGGCGCGCAGGATATCGGCCGAAATCTCGACCGGGCTTTTCTCGCCGGCACGGGTGATCAGCTTGACCATGCCAGGCGCATCGACGAAATCGTAGGGCGCATGCATGCCGCCCTGCGCACGAATGTCCGCCAGGCCGCGCCCCATGTAGCGCTTGACCGAGGCGATGGTGTTTTTCGGGTCGCTCAAAGCCTGTGCGGCGGCCGCATGGCCGACCGCGTTGACCCCGTGCGCGTCATAGCGCACCACCGAAGGCAGCAGGGGCCGCCCCTGATGATCGGGCAAGACAGCGGCAACGCCGCTTCTGACCGCGGCCACCAGCGAGTTGGTGGTGCCAAGGTCGATGCCCACCGCGAGCCTGTGCTCATGCGGCGCGGTCGCCAGGCCCGGTTCAAAAATCTGCAGCAAGGCCATGTCAGGCGTTCTCCAGCGCGGCGAGACTGTCGCCGATCTCGCTTTGCACTTTTTCAAGAAACATCAGTTGCCGCACCGCTTCGACCGCCGGCTGGTCCGCCTTGGCATCGAGCAATGCACCCAGCTTGCCGTAGCGCAGCCGGGCATCGGCGCGCAGTTGCACCAGCAGCCGCAGGAGTTCATCCACGTTTTTCGCCGCCAGCGCATCTTCGACCGCTTCGCGCCATTCCATTTGTTCGATCAGAAATGCCGGTTCCATCGCGGTATTGTTTTCCGCCGCGACATCCACGCCACGCAATTCCAGCAAGTAAATGGCGCGCTTGAGCGGGCTCTTCAAGGTCTCGAATGCTTCGTTGGCACGCGTGGAGAACTGCATTGCCACCCGCTTGCCGGCCGCGCCGGATTGCGCATGGCGATCCGGATGCACCTGCCCCTGGATCTCGCGATAGGCACTGCTCAAGACTGCCGGATCGACGCTGAATGCCAGCGGCAGGCCGAACCATTCGAAGTAATTTTGGGAGAAGACCTTGGACACGGAAAAAAAAGGGGCGGTCAGGCCGCCCGGATGAATTGCAGCTGCACGCGCAGCGGCAGGTTCAGATATGAAAGCTCTCGCCGCAGCCGCAACGATCTTTTTCGTTGGGATTGTTGAACTTGAAACCTTCGTTGACCCCCTCGCGCGTGTAGTCAAGCTCGGTACCTTCCAGATAGGCCAGGCTCTTGGGGTCGATCAGCACCTTGACACCATGGCTCTCGAAGAGCTGGTCTTCGGCATTCGGTGCATCGGCGAACTCAAGCTTGTAGGCAAGGCCGGAGCAACCGGTGGTCTTGACACCCAGGCGCAGGCCCATGCCGCGACCGCGCTTGGCGATGTAGCTCGATACGTGACGGGCGGCGTTTTCGGTCAACGTGACTGGCATGGTGAACCCTCCTTCAGGCAGCTTGCTTGTGTTCGAGCGCCGCACCGGCTTGCAACCCGTGCTTGGACTGGTAGTCGGTGATCGCCGCCTTGATCGCATCCTCAGCCAAGATCGAGCAGTGGATCTTCACCGGCGGCAACGCCAGCTCCTCGGCGATATGGGTGTTCTTGATACCCATGGCTTCGTCCAAAGTCTTGCCCTTGACCCATTCGGTCACCAGGCTCGACGAGGCGATGGCCGAGCCGCAGCCGTAGGTCTTGAACTTCGCGTCTTCGATACGACCGTCGCTACCCACCTTGATCTGCAGCTTCATCACGTCACCGCAGGCTGGTGCGCCGACCATGCCGGTACCCACCGTATCGTCGCCTTTTGCAAACGAACCGACGTTGCGCGGGTTCTCGTAGTGGTCCAGCAGCTTCTCGCTATATGCCATTTCAATGCCTCTTCACTGTTACGCTGCACTTCGCATCCTGGAATCCGACGGCCATGCCGGCGCTTCCAGGCAACTCAATTAGTGTGCCGCCCACTGCACCGTATTCAGATCGACGCCGTCCTTGAACATTTCCCACAGCGGCGACAGATCGCGCAGTTTACCAATCTTGGCCTTGAGCAACTTGATGGTGTAATCGATTTCTTCCTCGGTGGTGAAGCGACCCAGGGTGAAGCGGATCGAGGAATGCGCGAGCTCGTCGCTGCGCCCCAGCGCGCGCAGCACATACGAAGGCTCCAGGCTGGCGGAGGTGCAGGCCGAACCGCTCGATACCGCGATCTCCTTGATCGCCATGATCAGCGACTCGCCTTCGACAAAATTGAAACTGATGTTGAGGTTGTGGGCCACCCGCTGCTCCAGATCGCCATTGACATACACCTCTTCCATTTCAGACAGCCCCTGGAGCAACTTGTCGCGCAGCATGCGCACGCGCTCGTTCTCCGCGCCCATTTCCTCGCGCGCCAGGCGAAAGCTTTCGCCCATGCCGACGATCTGGTGGGTGGGCAGGGTGCCCGACCGGAATCCGCGCTCGTGCCCGCCGCCGTGCATCTGCGCTTCCAGGCGCACGCGCGGCTTGCGGCGCACATACAAGGCGCCAATGCCTTTCGGACCATAGGTCTTGTGGGCGCACATCGACATCAGGTCGATCTTCAGCGTATTCAGGTCAATGGTCACCTTGCCGGTTGCCTGCGCGGCATCGACGTGAAAGATGATGCCCTTGGCGCGGCAGATCTCGCCGATTTCGGTGATCGGCTGAATCACCCCGATTTCGTTGTTGACGAACATGATCGAAACCAGGATCGTGTCAGGACGAATCGCCGCCTTGAATTTCTCGAGATCGAGCAAGCCGTTGGGCTCGGGATCGAGATAGGTCACCTCGAAGCCCTGGCGCTCAAGTTCGCGGCAGGTATCGAGCACGGCCTTGTGCTCGATGCTCATCGTGATGATGTGGCGACCCTTGCCCTTGTAGAAATGCGCCGCGCCCTTGATCGCCAGATTGTTCGACTCGGTCGCACCGGAGGTCCAGACGATCTCCTTGGCGTCCGCGCCGATCAGCTTGGCCACGTTCTCACGCGCTTCTTCAACCGCGGCTTCGGCCGTCCAGCCGTAGGCATGCGAGCGCGATGCGGGATTGCCGTATTCCTCGGTCAGGAAGGTGACCATGCGCTTGGCCACGCGCGGATCGACCGGCGTGGTTGCCGAGTAATCGAGATAAATCGGGAATTTCATTTGGGATTACCTTGATCGGAATTTAAAAACACTGAATAAGTACCTGTATCGCGGACTTTCGTACGACAGTCTTGAATCAAATTCAATGCGTTGCAAAAGCAGTTCTCGTTCCCTACGTGCTTATTCAGTGTTCCTCAGGCGGGAACCACAGCGCGCGGCGCGACACGCCGACGCTCAACGACTACTGTATGCACCGGGCTCACGCCGGCCGCGGCCTCGCGCTCACGCTGCTGGCGAATCAGATCGGCCAAGCTCACGGACTCGAGATACTTATGCATCTTTCGATTGAGCGTTGCCCACAGGTCATGGGTCATGCATTGGCCCTTGGGGTTCTTGTCTTCGGTGTTGCCACCGCCGACCCGCCCGGTTTCGCGACAATCCTGGCGACCGCCGCACATGGTCGCATCCAGCGGTTCGTCGACCGCGGCGA
>JAYVWK010000308.1:0-2519 GCA_043786185.1 Burkholderiales bacterium | reverse complement strand
AACTCCGGCACGCCACGGCGCGCCTGCCAACCAGCATTCATCACCGTGCCGCACGCCTAAAACAATGCAGTTACTTCAGCAAATCATCAACGGCCTGATGCTGGGCGGCATCCTGGCCTTCGTGGCGGTGGCGTTCACGCTGACCATCGGCATGCTCAACTTTCTCAATTTCACTATTCCGGCGCTCTTCATGATTGCCGGCATGGTGACCTGGGCCCTTTCATCGACCGGGTCCCACTTGTTCGCCTGGGGCTGGCATTGGGCCTGGGCGGCCTGCGCCGGCATCGCTGTGGCCGTGCTGGCCTCGCTTTTGATCGAGCGCTTCACCTACCGTTACATGAAGGCACGCTTCGGTGACGCCACCGAGCATGCGCTGCCGCTGGTCAGTTCGCTGGGCTTCCTGATCGTCTTCGAACACCTGGCGATGAGCCTGTGGGGTGGCGACCCGCAACGCTTCGAGTTGCCGTTCAAAGATTCCAATCTGCGCATCGGTGGCCTGATCATCGGTATTCCGCACCTGACCAGTTTGTGCCTGGCCGTCGCTCTGGTGGCCCTCTTGCACTGGCTGCTGACGCGCACCCGCATCGGCCGCGCGCTGCGCGCGATCGCCGAGAATCCCGACGCAGCCACCCTGATGGGAGTCGAAGTGCAGCGCATCGTGCCGGTGGTATTCGTGATCGCCGGCACGCTCTCGGCCCTGGCGGGCATTCTGTATGCGGCAAGTTACGGCACGGTCACGCCCTTCATGGGTGATGCGATCGCCACCGACGCCATCGCCGGCATGGTACTGGGCGGCCTGGGGAGTATCTGGGGCGCGATCGCCGGCGGCTTGCTGGTGGGCTTAGTCAAGGTGCTGGCAATCAGCACCTTTGGCGCCGAGATCGAGAAGATCCCGGTCTGGGGCCTGCTGCTGGTGATCCTGATACTGCGCCCCTCGGGGCTATTCGGCCACACGAAAATCGGCAAGGGCAAGTTCTGATGTCGGGCTACCTGGCCGGTTTGCTGGCGCTGCTGGCGATCAACATCATCGTCGCCTACTCGGTGTTCGTGCCGGCCGCGGCCGGGCTCCTCAACCTGGGGGCCGCCGGCTTCGTACTGGTCGGCGCCTACGGCGCGGGCGCCATGACCGCCTTGTTCGGCGTACCCCTGTGGCTGGCGATCGTGTTGGGCGCCCTCTTGGCCGGCACGGTGGCGTTCCTCATCTCGTTTCCGATCCTGCGCACGCGCGGCATCTACATGGTGCTGGCAACCTTCGCGTTCGCCGAGGTGGTGGCCGGCGTGCTGCTCAATATTCCCGCACTGGGCGGCGCCGCCGGCCTGTCGGTGATGGCCTATGCCGGCCTGCCGGTGGTGATTCCGGTGGCGCTTGGCGTGATCGTCTTCGTTGCGTGGCTGATGTCGACCCGCTTCGGGCTGTCGGTACGCGCCATCCACGACGACGAGAACGTGGCCCACCTGTTCGGTGTCAACCTGCGCTTGACCCAGGTAGCCGCCATGACCATCGGCGGTGCCATCGGCGGCATCGGCGGCGCCTTGCTGGTGCACCAGTTCAACTTCATCGATGTGCAGTCGACCGGCGTGCTGTTCAGCATCTACGTGCTGCTGTATGTGCTGATGGGCGGCACGCAAACGGTGTGGGGGCCGCTGTTCGGCGCCTTCTTCTTCACTCTGGCCCCCGAGGGTTTGCGCAGGCTGTCGGAACTGGATCCGGCGCTCAAGTTCCTCGAAAGCAGCCGCTACATGACGTTTGGCATCGCGGTAGTGCTGTTGATGATGTGGCGCCCGCAAGGCGTGATCACCCGCACCCTGATCGAGCGCCTGAGCGGATCGCGCAAACCGGCCGCTGCCGACGCCGGAGCCGCCGCATGAGCGCTCCCGCCCGGTCGCCCGAAGGGAGCGCTCATCCTCCCTCGGGGAGGATGTCACGCAATGACAGGAGGGTAGTCCAGTGAGCAGCGCGCTTGAACTTGCGGGCGTATCGAAGTCGTTTGGCGGGCTCAAGGTGATCGACGATGCGTCCTTTACGGTCTGGCGCGGCAGCCGCACCGCACTGATCGGGCCCAACGGCGCCGGCAAATCCACGCTTTTCAACCTCATCTCCGGCGTCTACCCGCTCGATGCGGGGCGCATCATCGCGCTTGGACAGGACATCACCCACATGTCGGTGCAAAAGCGCATCGGCCACGGCATCGCACGCTCGTTCCAGAACATCCGCCTGATGCCGCACTTGTCGACGCTCGAAAACGTCATGCTGGGCGAACATCATCGGGCCTCGCCGTGGGCACTGGCACGCGGCGCACGCGCCAGCGCCAATGCACGCGCCGTGCTGGCCTACGCTGGCCTTGGCACCTATCCGGGCCAGGTGGTGGCCGACCTGCCCTACGGCATTCAAAAGCGCATCGAAGTGGCGCGCGCCATCATGGCGCGCCCATCAATACTGCTGCTCGACGAGCCTGCCGCCGGCCTCAACAGCAACGAGACCGCCGAACTGCGCCGCATGCTCCTGCGCCTGTCAGCCA
>JAYVWK010000307.1:0-15302 GCA_043786185.1 Burkholderiales bacterium | reverse complement strand
AGGTTGCCGTGCGAGCCGCGCGCATGGTCGGGCAGACTGGAAGCGACTTTCACATCAGGCCCGCAAGCGCGCATGCATGCGACGTTCTTTACGTCCGGCTTTCCCGTAGGCAGCCACAAGCCGTGCAGCGAGGACTTGCCGTCACGGTTGGGCAACATCGCCTGGACCTCGCGAATGTTCTTGTCAGACAGGGTGAAGTCACCGGGCAGCACCTCTGCCAGATTCAGGATGTAGGCCGTGACGGCATACACCTCCTCTACCGCGAGAGTCCGCGGATTGTTCCACGGCATGGCGCGATTGATGTAGTCCCACAGGCTTGATAGCGTGGAGAGCTTCATCATGGTGGTGCGCTGCGCTTCCGACCCGGTGCTAAGGCTTGCGACCCTGCCGGTCTGCAGGTCCTTCTTGGTGGTGCCGCCGATGATGGGGGGGAAGACTTCGTTGGATTCACCAAACACGCCGTGGCACGAGGCGCATTTGGCTTCCCATACGTCCTGGCCCTTGGCTACGCTGCCGGAACCCGCGGGCAGGCCCTTGAAGTCGGCCCGTACATCGATGTCCCAGGCGCTGATTTCGGCGCCGGTAGCGCTGCGTCCCAGGCCCTGCCATGCCGGTTTGCCCGGCGACTGCGCATGAACGCCCGGGCAGAGCAGGATAGCCAGTAGAGCGATGACGAGGCTAGACCTGGACATTGCCGACCTCGCCGCCGGCCGCGACCTGCCACGACTGGATTGCATTATTGTGATAAATCGACTTGGTGCCGCGAACCGCGCGCAACTGGCGCATCTGCGGTTGCACGTAGCCGGTGTCGTCGGTCGCCCTGCTTTGCAGGATTGCGGTCTCGCCGTTCCAGGTCCAGGGAAAGTTGAAACGCGTCAGGCATTTTGACAGCACCGGGGTTTGCAAGCCTGCGGCTTTCCAGTTGCGGCCGCCGTCTAAGCTCACGTCGACGCGCCGGATCTTGCCGCGACCACTCCACGCCAGGCCGGAAATGTTGTAGGTTCCACGGTCGAGCAGGGTTTGGCCGCCGGAAGGGCTGGTGATGACCGACTTGCATTCCTGGATCGAGGTGTATTGCCGGTGCCTGCCGTCCGGCATCAGGTCGACATAGTGCAGCACCTCTTCGCGCGCATCGTAGGGCTCATCGCCGACCTCGATGCGACGCAGCCATTTGACCCACGACACACCCTGCACGCCAGGCACTACCAGGCGCAGCGGATAGCCGTTTTCCGGGCGCAACATTTCACCATTCATGCCATAGGCTACGAGCACCTCGCCGGACTCGACCAACTCCATTGGGATGGTGCGCGTGAGGCCGGAACCGTCACCGCCTTCGGCCAGCACGAAGCGGCCTTTCTTGTAATCGGCGCCGCAATAGTCGAGCACGTCACGCAGGCGCACGCCGGTGAACTCGCTGCAGGACAGCATGCCGTGCGTGTACTGCACCGTGGGCACCGCGACGTTGCCCCACTCCATCCCGGTGTTGGCGCCGCATTCGATGAAATGCATGCGCGATACCGGCGGCATGCGCAGCAGGTCATCAAGGGTGAATACACTCGGCCGTTTGAGCAGGCTTGGGTGCGAGCCGTTGATCATCAGGCGGTGCTGCGAGGGATCGAGATCGTGCCAGCCCTGGTGATGGCGCTCGAAGTGCAGGCCGGACGCCGTGATGATGCCAAACATGCCCTGCAGCGGCGAAAACGCGACCGAAGCCGCAGCCACCCGGGTGAGGCCCGGTGACTCGCGCCGCATCAGGTTGCGTTCATATTTCGACGGCACGCCATAGCCGGTGGCGGCCACCGGCTGCCCGAGCGATGTGGCATGCGGCTGCGGCTCAAGAATCACGCGTTCGCCCTGGGCCTGGGCGGCGGCCGCGCCCGCTGCGGCGGCACCGGCAGTGGCGAACGCTGCGCGCAGGAAATCCCGACGGCCATCCTGAACCTGCCGAATTTCTTCGGGATTCAGGAAATTTTCGGGGGCGCGGCGCAGTCGCGCCGACGCGTGCATGAACTGGGACATCGGAACCTACCAAGCTTGAAAATCAGAACATAATTGAATTCTAATATACAGTGACAGGAGAAGTCACGCTGCGACGCAGCATCAGCGATCAGCCGGGCAATCCAACAGGCCATTGACGTAACCGCTGCGCGCGCTGCATAGCGTCAGGGTCTGCCGACGCGACACGGCTGCGGCCGGCGCCAGTCCCAGGTGTACCCAGCATCCGTATTCGTGAATCAATTGATCGAATTCCAGCGCGGAGTCAGCGATCTCGCGCGCGGCTACAAGCGGCGTTCCAAACTGCGGACAGGTGAAATCGACTGCCAGTCCGAGCGCGTGGCGTGATCCGGGTGCGCCGCCCACTGCGGCGTTGAGTTCGGGGCAGCGATAGGCGCTCGAAATCGACAGTGGAGCGCGCAGCAGCGACATGACCCCCTCCAGGGTTTGCGCCAGACGCATGAGGCTGGCAATCTCGATTTGGTCCGGCAAATTGAGGATGCCGCGTGCCAGCGCGGTGTCGGAGTGCGTCAATTGTGCGAGCGTGAAGTTGGGTGACAATCGCATGCCCGCAAGTTTACGATCTCGTAGGCAGCGTCGGGCGCATCTGATTGCCGCAGGCTTCGTTACGTTTTTCTCGCCTCGGCAGTCCCGTCAAGCGTGGTCATCATGGACGATCCTGCCCTTGCATTCCGTTCCCCGCAAGACCCTGTGGCTTTTTGATCTCGATGACACGCTGCATCGCGCCACACCGCATATTTTCGATCGCATGAACCGATCGATGACGCAATACGTGATGCAGCACCTAGGCTTGGCCGAAGCCGCGGCCGGGGAACTGCGCCGTGTTTACTGGGAACGCTATGGCGCGACCCTCCTGGGGTTGATGCAACGCCACGCGGTCGACCCTGTGCATTTTCTGCGGGAGACCCACCAATTCCCCGACCTTGAAGCACTGCTCGATTTCGACCGATCGCTGCGCCGGCTTTTGAAGACACTCCCCGGCCGCAAGATCATCGTCTCCAATGCGCCGCGCCACTATGTAGACCAAGTGTTGGCGCTGATGGGCATCGGGCCGCATCTGCATGCGATCGAAACCATTGAATCGATGCGCTATGTGCCAAAACCGGCACGCTCGTCACTGGCGCGGATTCTCAAGCGGCGGCGCCGGCGCGGCGAGCATGTGGTTATGGTCGAGGACAATCTGGCCAACCTTAAGACCGCGCGCCGCTTAGGCCTGACCACGGTTTGGGTTTCGCGCGAGCCCGGGCGACCGGCATTTGTTGACGTCAAGCTCAAATCGGTGCTTCAATTGAGTAAGCACTCACGCCTGCACAGGAATTTCCCGGTGCGGGTTGCGTGAACCATCATCAACTCTCTCGCGCCAGACTCCCATGCCCCCACGTTCCGGTGAACGCAAGACGCAGATCCTGCAGTTGATCGCGCAAATGCTGGAGTCGCCCAAAGGCGAGAAAATCACCACCGCCGCGCTGGCGGCGCGTCTGGAGGTGTCCGAGGCCGCTCTGTATCGGCATTTCGCCAGCAAGGCACAGATGTTTGAGGGGCTGATCGAATTCATCGAGTCCTCGGTGTTTGGCCTGATCAATCGCATCACCGCCGACGAAATCGACGGCATGAAACAATTGCACGCGATAGCCGCGATGTTGCTGGGCTTCGCGGCGCAAAACCCGGGCATGACGCGGGTCTTGATTGGCGATGCGCTGGTCAACGAAAATGAACGTCTGCAGGCACGTATCAATAGCCTGATCGACAAGATCGAGGCCAGCCTGAAACAGTCCCTGCGCGTGGCGGTAAGTCAGGGCCGGCTGCCGGAGACGCTCGATGTAACGGCCCAGGCTACTGCGCTCATGTGCTACGTGATCGGGCGCTGGCACCAGTTTGCCAAGAGCGGCTTCAAGAAATCACCGACCGAGAACCTGGAGCGTCAATTGCCCTTGCTGCTGGGTTGACGCTGCCGGCATCTGGCCGGCGATGGGCACTCTATGCAGCTTCATTGTCGCAACAGACTACGCAGGCGGCGTCCTTGAACAGCCTGACCTGCCGCCATTCCATCGACAGGCCGTCGAGCAGCAGAAGACGACCGTTAAGTGAGTTGCCGACTTCGGTCAGGAGCTTGAGAGCCTCGGTTGCCTGTAGCGCACCGATGATGCCGGTGACAGGTGCGAAGACCCCCATGACGGCGCAACGGGTTTCCTCCAGATCCTCACCTTTTGGGAAGAGGCAGTGATAGCAAGGGGCGTCCGGCTTGCGCAGATCAAAAACGCTTACCTGGCCGTCGAAGCGGATCGCCGCACCGGAGACCAGAGGCTTCCTGTGTTTGACGCAGGCGCGGTTGAGATCATGCCGGGTGGCGAAATTGTCGCAACAGTCGAGAATTACATCGGCATCGGCGACCAGTTCATCCAGCATTGGGCCGGCAGCGCGTGCTTCCACCGCAATCACCGTCACGTCCGGGTTGTACTCGGCAATCGTTTGGCGACCGGACCACGCCTTGGGCAATCCCACGGCGGCGCTGCGATGCAGGATTTGTCGTTGCAGGTTTGTCAGGTCGACTCGGTCGCCATCAACTAAGGTGATGCGACCTACCCCGGCGGTAGCCAGATACAGGGCCGCCGGTGAACCAAGTCCACCGGCGCCGATCACCAGCGCATGGCTCTCAAGCAGTCGCCGCTGCCCTTCGATGCCGATCTGGGGCAGAAGAATGTGGCGCGAGTAGCGCAACAGTTGGTCGTCGTTCATGCGCAGTAGTGAGGTTTACAGGCGATTGAAAGGCCACTGACAGGCCCAGCGAAGCTGGCAGGATTGCGGTATCGCCGTGTGCAGCGCTGGCGACGGAATATCCAGGTGACGATCGTTGCCAGCGGGCATGGGCTGGAGTGGAAAAGGGGGCTGCTAGCCCCCTTTTCCGATCTACCCCGAGCGATCCTTTCGACTACTTCTTGAAATCGGCGGTCTTGGGACCAGGGACTTCCTTCGATTTCTCGCCCTTGACCGGCTGACCCTTGAGCAAGTTAAGGGCCTGCTGGAACTGAAAGTCTTCGTTGGTGCCGAACTCGATGCGCGCCGGCGGCTTGCTGTCGTCTTTCTTCTCGTCAACCTTGGCTTCAGGCTTTGCCTCCGCCTTTTTCTCGGCATCCGGATCCTTGTCGTTGACCAGGTGATTGGCGAGATCGGCTTCACGCATGCGCGCGCTGCGTACCGCACCCTCGGCCGTTTCGGCCACCGCCCAGTCGGGGATGATGCCCTTGGCCTGGATCGAGCGCCCGGCAGGCGTGTAGTAGCGCGCCGTGGTGAGCTTCATGCCGGCGCCGTTCGACAGGTTGATCTTGGTCTGCACCGAGCCCTTGCCGAAAGTTGTCGTACCCATCACCACCGCACGCTTGTGATCCTGCAGGGCGCCTGCCACGATTTCAGAAGCCGAGGCCGATCCATCGTTGACCAGCACAACTATAGGCACGTTCTTGATGGCCGCGGGCAAGCCGCGCAGGGCGTCCTCGCGGGTGCGAAACGAATACTCCTCGGGGGTGGCGGTGTAGTCATGCTTGGTATCGGGAAGGCGACCGTTGGACGAAACCACCAGCGTGCGTGGTTCCAGGAAAGCCGCCGAAACGCCGATGGCCGAATGCAGCAAGCCTCCCGGGTTGTTGCGCATGTCCAGCACCAGCCCGGTCAACTTGCCGTTCGATTCCTTGTACATGCGCTCGATCGCCCGCGCAAGATCATCGACCGTACGTTCCTGGAACTGGGTCAGGCGGATATGCGCATAGCCGGGTTCTATCAATTTCGCCTTGACGCTTTGCACCCGGATCACTTCGCGAATCAGGGTGAATTCGAGCGGCCGGTTTTCGCCCTTGCGCGCCACCGTCAGCTTGATCGGGGTCTTGGGCTTGCCGCGCATTTTCTTGACCGCGTCGGACAGCGAAATACCTTTGGTCGAGGTGTCGTCGATCTTGACGATCAGATCGCCGGATTTGATCCCGGCGCGCGCCGCTGGCGTGTCTTCGATCGGGGAGACCACCTTGACATAGCCCTCTTCGGCGCCCACTTCGATGCCCAGGCCGCCGAATTCGCCGCGAATGCTCGTTTCGAACTCCTTGTTTTCCTCGGGGTCCAGGTACGACGAATGCGGGTCGAGTTCTGTGAGCATGCCCTTGACTGCGCCAGTCAGAAGCTTTTTGTCATCGACCGGATCGACATAACCTTGTTTGATGTTGCCAAACACTTCCGCCAGGGTCTGAATTTCCGGCAGGGGCAGAGGGCTGCGCGCCTCGCGCTGGGCAATCGCGGAAAAATTGAGCCCCAACAGGATTCCGGTGACCGCGCCGATGCCGACCAGACCACTGCTCTTCAATTTGCCGTTCATTTTTCGCTCCAGCGCATCGCGCTAAAAAAATCACTATGCAACATCGTACTGCGGACTTCGACCAAATCACCGGCAAATCAAGCCACATATTTCGCCATCCCGGCAACATTTGCCTGCAGGGCTGTGGGCAGGCATTGCGAAATCTGGTTGCTGGTGGAAAGAAATCCACGCTCAAGCGACTTTCGCAACTGTGCAGGATCCGGGACTTCAAGACTTCAGCACTTCAGCGTTTGACCCAAGCCAACGGGTCGAATGGCTTGCCTTGATGCCTCAATTCAAAGTATAGGCCGGTTTCGGGGTTGCCCCCACTATTGCCTACGCGGGCGATCGCGTCGCCGCTGCCCACGCTGTCACCGGCCTGGCGGAACAGGCTCTCGTTGTTGCCGTAGATGCTCAAGTAGTCATTGCCATGGTCGACGATCAAAAGGTTTCCAAAACCGCGCATCCAGTCGGAGAAAACCACCCGGCCCGGAGCCACGGCGCGCACTTCTTCGCCTTGCGGTGCGCGGATGAAAACGCCCTTCCACGTGGTGCCACCACCTTCCCTTCGACTGCCAAAACGGCTTGCGAGTTCCCCGCGCGCGGGTAGCCGCAGCTTGCCGCGCAGGGCTGAAAAGACGCCGGAAAAGCCCGATTCGGGCAGCAGTTCGTTGCGCGGCCCGCCGCGACGCGGTTTTTCGGAGATTGCCTTGGGCAGCGTCAGCCGGGCCAGCTTTTCGATCAGATCCGTCAGGCGTTTCTCGTTGCGCTCCAGCGTGCTTACCTCCTTGCGCTGGGTGCGAATCTGGGTGGAAAGCCGCTGCAGCACCGTGCGCCGCGCTTCCGATTCGCGCGCCAGCTGCTCTTTTTCGCCCCGTTGACGGGTTTCAATCTCGGCCAACTCGGCAGTCCGCTCGCGCGCCTCGCCCGCCAGGCGCTGTAGCTCGCGCAAATTGCCGCGCAAACCCTCGATCAGGCGTGCCTGCGCGCGTGATATGTAACTTGCATAGTGGATTTCGCGCGCCGCCGCCGCCGGGCTTTCGCCGGAAAACAGCATCTGTACATAGCCGCGCTCGTGCTTGATGTATTCGTCGTGGATCAGTCGCGCCAGGCGTGCGCCCTGGCGGCTGACCAGTTCGCCAACGCCTTTGCCTTTTGTCCCAAGTTCCTGCAGGCGTGCCTGGGCCGACTGTTTCTGTTCGCTTAAGTCGCGCAAAGCGCGATTGGCCTGCGAAATTGCCTGTTCCGATTCCTGCAGCGAATCGGCAGCTTCAGCGCGGCTACCTTCGGCCCTGTCAATTTCCTTTTTGAGCGAGTCGATGCGCCCGCGCAACTCCTTGAGTTCGTCCGCGCTCGGGGCGCCGAGCGCAAGCCCGGGTGCACAGGCAATAACAGCGGCCAGTCCGACGCCGAGCAAGGACCCGCGCACGTGCGCTTGCACCTGGCTTATGCCTTTGCCTTGCCCTGGGCTGCCACGGCCGCCTGGGCACGGGCGATTTCGTCCGGATCGGCCAGGTAGTAGTGAGATGTCGGCCGCAGATCGGCATCGAGTTCGTACACCAAGGGTTGCGCTGTCGGGATGTTGAGACCGACGATTTCCTCTTCACCCATTTGATCGAGATACTTGATGAGTGCGCGCAGGCTGTTGCCATGGGCCGCGATCAGGACCCTCTGCCCGCTGCGAACCGCCGGCGCGATGCGTTCATTCCAGTAGGGCAGCACGCGGGCGACGGTGTCCTTCAGGCATTCCGTGGCCGGCAGGGTGTGTGCGTCGAGGCCCGCATAGCGCGGATCGAAGCGCGGATGGCGTGGGTCGTCCAGGCCAAGGGGATCCGGGGCGATGCCGTAGGCACGGCGCCAGATCAGCACCTGGGCATCACCGAACCTGGCCGCCGTTTCGCTCTTGTTGAGTCCCTGCAGCGCACCGTAATGGCGTTCGTTCAGGCGCCAGTCCTTTTCGACCGGCAACCACAGCTGATCGAGTTCTTCCAGCGTGGTGCTGAGCGTCTTGATCGCGCGCTTGAGCAAGGAGGTGAAGGCCAGGTCGAACACCAGGCCCTTTTCCTTCATCAGACGTCCGGCGCGATGCGCTTCTTCGACCCCGGTATCAGTCAGATCGACATCGGTCCAGCCGGTAAAGCGGTTTTCACGGTTCCAGGCGGATTCGCCGTGCCGCATCATCACAAGTTTGTACATTGGGCCCTGGATATTGGATTGACCGCAATATTTTATAATCCCGGCTTCGCGTGCGGTTGAAGTTTGTCGATGCCAGCGTTCAAAAAGGTCCCGGAAGACATATTCGAGCTCATCGGACGGTCCGAAGAGATCGAGCAGGCTTCAATTGCGATCAAGGCCATCGCACATCCCTTGCGACTCAAGATACTGTGCCTGCTCAACAGCGGCGAGATCGCGGTCCAGGAGATTGTCGAAGCTGTAGGAACGTCACAAAGTAACATTTCGCAGCACCTTGCGATCCTTCGGGACAAGAAAATCCTGAAGACGCGCAAGGATTCCAACAAGGTGTACTACCGCATTGCCGATCAACGGATACTGCATCTGGTAGCGCTGATGCGCCAGGTCTTTTGCGGCGTGCCCGAAAAATGAAGTGCGAGGACAAACAGTGATAGAAAAATTCGTGATTGACAACTGGCCCTTGATCGCGGTCGCCTTCGCCTCGGGCGCCATGTTGGTCTGGCCCTATGTGGCGGGGGCGCGCGGCGGGGCGAAATTGTCCACCTTGCAGGCCACACAGCTGATCAACCAGAAAGACGCGGTCGTGATCGATATCCGCGACCAGGGCGAATACTCGCGCGGGCACATCGTCAATGCGCGCAGCTACCCGTCCAAGGTGTTCGATGAGCGCCGGGTGGAGCTCGAAAAGCTTAACAGCGCGCCGGTGATCGTAAGTTGCGATAGCGGCCAGCGTGCCGGGCCTGCGGCCGACAAATTGCGCGCCTTCGGGCTGTCCGAAGTGTATGTCCTGCAAGGCGGCCTGAACGCCTGGCGCGATGCCGGTTTGCCGGTCACCAAATAATGGGCGAAGCACGCCTCCTTCGATCGACTTTCGACCCCATCTCTTTGCCATGACTCAAGCCCAGGTTCGCATGTACGCCACCGGTTTTTGCCCCTACTGTCACCGAGCGGAGGCCTTGCTCAAGTCAAAAGGGGTGGCCGAGATCGACATGATCCGCATCGATCTTGATCCGTCCAAGCGAGCGGTCATGATTGAGGAATCGGGAAGGAGTACCGTGCCGCAGATCTATATCGGCGCGACCCATATAGGCGGTTGCGACGATCTGGTGGCGCTTGACAAGGCTGGCGGCCTTGATGCGCTGTTGCATACCGACCCGGCCTGAACCGGCCCGGACCCCCGCGCCTGTCCACTGCGCCCGCTTGCGGTCGCGTGAGAAATTTCTCTACCGAATCAAGCTAAAAGGACGTTCTCATGGCTGAACAAACAGCGCCTGCAAACGGCGCGCAGGCGCAAGACGCCGCAAGTGTCGTTTTCAATTTCGAGAAGATCTATGTCAAGGACATGTCAATCGAAATACCGCATTCGCCGGGAATTTTTCTCGAAACCGAACCACCGGCACTCGAGACCCAGATCAACATCGACGCCAACAATTTCAGTGAAGGCATGTACGAAGTGGTGGTGACAGCAACGGTCACCACCAAAGTCAAGGAGCAGGTGGCGTTTTTAGTCGAATTGCGTCAGGCCGGCATTTTCGAGATCCGCAACTTTCCGGCGGACCAGATCGATCCGTTGCTGGGCATTCACTGCGCCGCTGTCCTGTTCCCTTACTTGCGCGCCAACGTCGCTGATATCGTCACGCGTGCCGGATTTCCCGCCTTGCACCTGCCTAACGTGAATTTCGAAGCCTTTTACGCCCAGCGCCTGCAGCAGGTGGAAGAGGCGCGGCGCAATGGCGCGTCGCCAGCCCCGACGCAAGTGCAGTAAGAAGGTGGACTGATGCTTGGCATCGTTGGCCGCGGCGCCGCCGCTTTGCTGGTCCTGTGGCCGCTGCTGGTGTGGGCACAGAAGGGTGTCGACTATCGCGCGGTCGGCGACAGCCCGGCAATCCTGTATGACGCCCCCTCAATACGCGGAAAAAAGCTGTTCGTGGCGCCGCGCGGCATGCCACTGGAGGTGGTGGTTTCGATCGAAGGCTGGCTCAAGGTGCGCGACCGCGCGGGCGACCTGATGTGGATCGAGCGGCGGGCAGTAACCGAGCGGCGCACCGTGGTCACGACAGTTGCGGCGCAGTTGCGTGAACGAGCCGAAGACGGCGCGCCGGTGGTCGTTGAGCTTGCCGCCGAGGTCGTGCTGGAACTGCAGGATCCGGCTTCCGCCGGCATCTGGCTGCGCGTGCGGCATCGTGACGGTGCGGCCGGTTTCATTCGCGCGTCCCAGGTCTGGGGCGCTTGAGCCGTGGATATCGGCATTTTGGGCGCTGGTGCCTGGGGCAGCGCGCTGGCACTTGCGCTGGCGCGCGGCGAAGGCAGGCGGGTGCGCTTGTGGGCGCGTGAAACAGGCCTGGCTGCGAGCATGCGCCAAAGCCGGGAGAATGCGCTGTTTCTTCCCGGTTTCGAGTTGCCGGCTGCGGTCTTGCCGGTGGATGCCTTCGAAGAGGCGATTGGCGCGGATATCGTGATTGCCGCGCCGGCGGTAGTGGGCCTGCGAGCGACGTTCGAGCGGTTTGTCGCTGCCGGTGCCAAGGCGCCGTTGATCTGGTTGTGCAAGGGCTTCGAGCAGGGCAGTTCGCTGTTGCCGCACCAGGTCGCGGCCGAAGTCCTGCCGGCGGGGCATCCGAGTGGTGTGTTGGCCGGCCCGAGTTTTGCGGCGGAAGTCGCGCGTGGACTGCCGGTGGCCCTGACGCTGGCTGCGGCAGACGAGGTATTCGCAGGTGGGGCGGCGCAACGCCTGCACGGCGGGCAGGTGCGGATCTATTCAAGCACCGACATCGTCGGTGTCGAAGTCGGCGGGGCGGTGAAGAACGTGATTGCACTGGCAGCCGGAATCAGCGATGGGCTGGGGCTGGGTCTGAACGCACGCGCCGCCCTGATCACCCGCGGTCTGGCCGAGATGGCGCGCCTGGGGGTGGCGCTCGGCGCGCGGGCCGAGACCTTCATGGGTTTGACCGGCATGGGCGACCTGACGCTGACAGCAACCGGTGATCTGTCGCGCAACCGCACGGTTGGCATGCGTCTGGCAGCCGGACGCGATCTCACGCAGATCCTGGCCGAACTCGGACATGTCGCCGAAGGTGTGCACAGCGCGCGCGAAACCCGCGCGCTGGCAGTGCGCCACGGGGTTGAAATGCCGATCACCGAGGCGGTGTGCGCGGTCTTGTTCGAGGGTGTCGAGGCGCGCAGCGCGGTGTCGGCCTTGCTGTCACGTGACGCCAGGGCGGAGTAAGACGCGCAGTGCGGGCGGGTGCCCGGGCGCTCAGGCCGCGCCGGCGAAGCCGCACTGACGCCAGGCCTCCATCACCACCACAGCCACGGCGTTGGACAGGTTGAGGCTGCGGTTGCCGGGACGCATCGGGATTCGCAGACACTGCCCGGCCGGCAACGCATCCAGCAGTTCCTGGGGCAGGCCGCGGGTTTCCGGTCCGAAAACGAACACATCTTCGTCGGCATAGAGCGGATCGGCGTACGAGCGGCTGCCACGCGTTGACAGGGCGAACAGCCTGCGCTCGCCCAGGCTTTGCCGGCACAGATCCCAGTTTGCGTGCAGCCTGATGCTTGCGTATTCGTGGTAGTCGAGGCCGGCGCGTTTGAGCGCGCGGTCGTCCATGGAGAAACCGAGAGGCGACACCAGGTGCAGCTGGGCGCCGCTATTGGCTGCCAGCCGGATCACGTTGCCGGTGTTGGGCGGGATTTCCGGCTGGTACAGGACGATATGCAGCATCGGGTCACGCGCGCTGTCCTGCGGACGGCCTTGTCGCCGGCAAGCCGTGTGCGACGCCGTATCAGTTGAGCGCAGTGGCCAATCGGCGCCTGAAGGCAAGCACCAGATCCGCGGACCCTTCATCGCCGGCGAGTATGTTGAAGACATTGATCATGGCCTTGCGCGCGCCCCCTTCATTCCACTTGCGGTCAACGCGGACGATCGTAAGCAAGTGATCGAGCGCTTCGGCGAATGCGCCTTCGGCAATCAGCGCGTGCGCCAGATCGAAGCGGGCCTTGTGATCGCCCGGGTTGGCGGCGAGGGCGGCACTCAATTCCTCGGTTGCCGGCAAATCCTTGACAGCTTCGAGTGCTGCCAGCCTTGCCGTAAGCGAATCGAAGCGCGTGGCCGTTTCGCGTTCACCGGGCTTCAATTCGACCTGCGCCAGGTGCTTGCCCGCTTCATCGTAATGTTCGGCGGCCATCTCGATTTCCGCCAGGTCGAGTCGGGCATGCACCAGCGCCGGATCCAGCACAAGCGCAGATTCCAGGGCTGCGATGGCGGCTTCGCGATCGCCGGCCGCCGCCAGCGCTGCGGCCTCGCCGCGCTTGGTTTCCGCCGGACTTGCCGGCGGCGCGGCGACTTCGGCCGCAGCAGCCTCCAGGGCCTTGGCTGCGTCCGGCAGTGCCTGGGCAAAAGCCTTGAGCACCTGATCGAAAAATGTCTTGACCTGGCCTTCCGGTTTGGCCCCCATGAACTGGGCAGCCATCTGGCCACCCACCAGCGCTGCGACGAATGGAATGCTGCGCACGCCAAAGGCCTGCGACAGACTCTGGTTTTCGTCCGAATTGATCTTGACGACCTTGACCCTGCCGGCATATTCGAGCGCCAGCTTTTCGAGTACCGGGGAAAGGGCGCGACACGGGCCGCACCATGGCGCCCAGAAATCGATCACCACCGGTTGGTGCATGGACGCCTCCATCACCTCCAGGTCGAAGGTGGCTTCAGTGACGTCGGCGACTTGCGCGGCGGCAGGGGCAGGGCTTGCATTCATGGATGATCCGGTTCGGCGGGCGCTGGTTCTATTTGTCAAGATGGGTGCCGGAGGCCTCGCTTTCAAGGCATGGCCCGGGCCGCACCCCTGAGCAGCGGCGGATTTTAAGGCATGTGGGCGGATGGTCGCGGCAGGGTGCGCGCGACGACCCAGTTGACCACCCGCAGCGCGCCGGCAGCCTTGAGTACCCGGGCCATCTCGTCGAGCGTGGCACCGGTGGTCATGACGTCGTCTATGACGGCTACGCTTAAGCCGTCGAAGCGGCGGCGCGCGGCGAACGCGCCACGGATGTTTCGGCGTCGCTCCTTCCAGGGCAGTTCGGCCTGCGGCGGAGCGTGTCGCACGCGCGCGACCGCGCGGCCATCAAGCGCCAGGCCGTGTTGTCTCGCAAGCACCCGCGCCAGTTCAAGCGCCTGGTTGTAGCCGCGTTCCCTGAGCCGCTCTGGCGCCAGAGGTAAAGGCACCAGCAGATCGACCTGCCATGGGCCATCGGTTGCGATCGACTGCGCGAGATAGGCTGCCAGAGTGACGCCCAAGCCAACGGCATGCTCATATTTGAAGGATTGAATCAGGCGGGTGACCGGGAACGCGTATTCGAGCGCCGCGATGGTTGCGTCGTAGGCCGGAGGTGCCGAAAGGCAGCGGCCGCAACTTTGTGCGCCAGGCGAGGGCAGGCCACATATCGGGCAGCAAGCGGGCGGCAGGCGCGGCAGGTCGGCGTCGCAGGCAATGCAGATAGCGCGCGCGGATGCATCGCCGCACAACCGGCAGTCCTGTTCGCTCGCCAGTGCGAACAGGCGGCTGAAAAACCTCACGGTGCAACCCGAAAACGCATTTCGGACCACAATATGGGTTTGGTAATCAAGTGTCTTTCGAACATGAGCAAGTGGTTTGCGCGGTTCCGGTTGCTGCCTTGCGGTTTTCGATACCTGCGCAAGCTTGCAGACGTATCCTGGACGGTGGCCGCGTGCCGTACATCTATGCGCAGCGTGCCTAATGGATGATACCGGTGTGCGCGGCGCGGAACCATTTTTTGCCGACCGTGCGGCGCAGAAGCGCAACTTCGCGAGCGCTGCAACTTCGTTTGCAAGCGGCGACGGTCTGCACCGGGAAGTTGCCGGGCGCATGCTGGATCGCTTCGACGTCATCAAACTCGCTCCGCGACGCATCCTTGATCTGGGCAGCGGTACCGGCGCTGCCAGCGCGGGTTTGCTTACCCGGTTTCCCGCTGCCGGCGTCGTCGGGCTTGATCTGGCGGAATCCATGGCGCGTGCTGGCATGCCGCGCCTGGAGGGTTGGCGCCGCTTGCTGGGCAGGGCGCCGACGGTGAGCGCAGTATGCGGCGACATGGCCGCTCTGCCGTTTGGGTCAGGCGCTTTTGGATTGGTATGGTCGAATCTGTCGCTACATTGGCTTGACGACCCATTGCTGGCGATTCGCGAGGCGCAACGCGTGCTCGAAGTCGATGGCCTGTTCATGTTCAGCACGCTGGGCCCGGATACCTTGAAGGAGTTGCGTGCCGCGTTCAGCCAGGCCGGCCCGGGCTGGCATGTCAAGCGATTCATCGACCTGCACGATATCGGCGACGCCCTCGGTGGCGCCGGTTTCGGCGCGCCGGTCATGGATATGGAGATCTTGACGCTTACCTATGCGGATCTGCATGGCCTGTTCGCCGATTTGCGTGCGACCGGTTCGGCCAACGCGATGGTCGGTCGGCGCCGTAGCCTGACCGGGCGCGCGCGCATGCAGCGGGTGCGCATGGCCTACGAAAAGGCGCGCCGCGATGGCCGCCTGCCGGCGACTTTCGAAGTTATCTATGGTCACGCCTGGAAAGCCGCGCCGCGCCGCCGCGCCGCGGGAGAAGCTGTCGTAAGCTTCGCGCCGCGCCGCAAATAGGGGGCGAATCCGCCTTCAACTCGTGCATTGGGCGCCTGCGGTGATCGGTCATCATGCCGCATCAAGAACCACGCTTTCGGACGCTCATCATGCAAATGGCCACCTCC
>JAYVWK010000306.1:0-3628 GCA_043786185.1 Burkholderiales bacterium | reverse complement strand
GACAACGCAAGCGCAGATCGAGGCCTACCGCGTGAGGATGCCAGCGTCCGACACGCCGCTTAAACAGCGCGTGGCGGCGCTGGCGAAAATTAGACGCGACGAAGGCTATATGGCCGAATGGAGCCAAGTGCGCGACGGGACGATCGAGTTCCTGCAAAACCACTGCGCCATCGATAGCGCCGCGCGCTTCAGCAGCAAGCTCTGCGGCGGTGAACTGTCACTCTTTCGCGCCGTACTCGGTGATGGCGTGTCCGTCGAGCGATTCGAATACCTCCATAGCGGTGACCGTCGCTGTGCCTACCGTATTAGCAGCCTGAAATTCACCACGACAACGTCAAGCTCAGCTTAGTCCAGGTCTGCGAATTGGTCAGCCCGAATCCTCACGGCAGCGAAAGCAACCCCGTAAACCCCCGCACATCCTCCATCCGCTCGATCGCCAACCCCGCATCCCAAATAGCGCGCACCCGCTCCGCCGGCAACGCACGCGCCGCGTTGGCCGCGAACTTTTCGTAGATCTCCGCCTCGCTCATCGGCAATTCGCGCGATCCGCGCGACGCGTCCATGCGCTGCTCGAGCTCGCGGCCGTCTTTCAGGCGGATCTTCACCCAGCCCGGGAATGTCTGCGGGAAAGGCAGCGAGGCGTCGGCGATGTAGCGGATGCGCGCCATGAGCGCGATCAGGTCGGGGTCGGCGATGCGCTCGGCCGAGAATTCGTCGATGCCGACACGGCCGAGCTTGAGGATGACGGCGACCGCGTAGGGCAGACTGAAGCGCGCGGCGTAGGCGCTGGCGGGGCGGATCTTGTCGGCGAAGGGCTCGCACAGGATCGGCACGAACGCGGGCGGCACGCGCAGTTCGATCGCTTCGATGTCGCCGATGGTGAAGCGGTGGCGCTCGACGAGTGCGCGGGCGCAGTCCATGTAGGGGTGGTTGGCGTGGCCGCAGGGGTAGGGCTTGAAGTCGATGTTGAGGGTTTCCCATTGCGTGCCGAAGGTCGCGGTGTGTCGGGCGAGGTCGGGCTCGGACACGCCGGCGTAGGCGTTGTAGAGGCCGTAGCGGCCCTCGAGGGAGGTGGCGGGGCCGGTGTAGCCGCGCGCCGCGAGTTGCGCGGCGACGATGCCCGCGTGCGCGGCCCAGCCGGGGTGCAGACGCTTGGTCCACGCGCCGTCGGCGAGGAATTCCATCGAGCCGGCGGCCTGGCTGCCGGCGATGCCGATCGCGTGGGTCATGCGCGCGGCGTCGAGGCCGAGCAGGCGGGCGGCGGCGATCGCCGCGGCGAACACACCGCACACGCCGGTGGCGTGGAAGCCGCGCGCGTGAAAGCCGGAGGGCGTGACCATGCCGATGCGCAGGCCGGCCTCGTAGCCGGCGACGGCGGCTTCGAGCACGCGCCGGCCGGGCAGGCGATGGCGCTCGCCCAGGGCCAGGACGGTGGGCATGACCACGCCGCTGATGTGCATGAGCGCGACGCTGTGGGTGTCGTCGTAGTCGTTGCCGTGCGCGAGCGCGCCGTTGTAGCAGGCGGCCCACGCCGCCGAGGTGCGCTTCGCGCTGCCGAACAGGGTCGCGTCGGTGGAACTGCCCTGTTCGTCGAGCATGGCGAGGATGGCGTCTGCGTATTCCATGCCGACGCTGGCCAGGCACACGCCCACGGTGTCGAGCAGGCGCAGGCGCGTCGATGCCACGACTTCCGGCGGCAGGTCTTCGTAGGTCAGCCGTGCGGCGTAGGCGGCGAGGGTGCGGGAATAGGTCATGGGGGTGTGCGTGTGGTGGCCGGGTTCAGTTGACCTTGGCGCCGGAGGCGGTGATCGCCTTGCCCCACTTCGCGATCTCGGAGCGGATGAAGGCGCCGAACTGCTCGCGGGTGCCACCCACCGGCGCGAAGCCGAGGGTCGCCAGGCGTTCCTTGACCGCGGCATCGGCGAGCATGGCGTTCATCTGCGCGTTGAGTTTGTCGACGATCGCCGGCGGCGTGTTGAGTGGCGCGGCGATGCCGACCCAGCCCACTGCCTCGAACCCGGCGAAGCCGGATTCGGCGAGGGTCGGCACGTCGGGCAGGAAGGGCGAGCGGGTGAGCGTGGCGATGCCGAGGCCGCGCAGCTTGCCGGCCAGGATGTTCGGCCGCGTCGCCGGGATCGGGTCGAACATGATCGGGATTTCGCCACCGAGCAATTGCGCCTGGGCTTCGGCGGTGCCCTTGAACGGCACGTGGATCAGTTCGATGCCGGCGTCGGCGCGGAACATCTCCATCGTGAGGTGGCTTGTGGTGCCGCTGCCGAGCGAGCCGTAGGCGATGCGGCCGGGGCTTTTCTTCGCCGCGGCCACCAGTTCCTTCACGGTCTTGTAGGGCGACGATGCCCCGGTGACGAGCACCTGCGGGATCAGTGCAAGGGTGGCAATCGGCATGAAGTCGCGGGTCGGGTCGTAGGGCAGCTTGCTGTACAGCCCGGGGTTGACGGCAAATGCGCCCGAGGCGGCCATGGTCAGCGTGTAGCCGTCGGGCGTCGCTTTCGCGCCCATTTCGGTGCCGATGATGCCGCCCGCGCCCGAGCGGTTCTCTACCACCGCCTGCTGGCCAAGGGTTTCGGTCAGGCGCTGCGCGACCACGCGCGAGAGGATGTCGATCGAGGTGCCGGGGGTGAACGGGACGATCAGGCGGATTGGCCGGGATGGGTAGGCAGCGGCGGGGTCCTGTGCGTGGGCTGCGCAGGTAAGGGCCAGGAAGGTGGCGGTGGCGAATGGCAGGACTCTGAGCATGGGGGTGTCTCCTTGCGGGGCACTATCGAGCGATCGGTCGTGGGGCACAAGGACTGCACCGCAGCCCCACTCCCGATTGTTTTGAGGGTTGACTCCGGTCGGGACCAAGGGATTTCCGTGGCACGCGACTGGATTCCCGCCTTCGCGGGAATGAAAGTGTTGGGTCTGCGCCGCAGAGACGCTGCCAGAGACGGCGCCGCGCGCTACTCCTGTGGCTGAATATTGAGCGCCTTGATGATCTTCTGCGCGTCGTTCGCGCCTTTCTGGATCAACTCGGCGAACCCCGCCGGCGAGGTGTATGCCCGTTCCGCGCCGGCAACCTGCAGCAGCTTGGTTAGCTGCGGGCTCTCAAGCGCGGTCGCCATTTCCGCGTTGATTTTCGCCACCGCGGCGTCCGACATGCCGCGCGGACCGACGAAGCCGTACCAGACCACGGCTTCGAAGCCGGGCTGACTGAAGCCTTCGGCGAAGGTGGGTGTGTCGGGCAGGTTGGCATGCCGGTTGCCGGTACCGACCGCGAGCAGGCGCACCTTGCCCGCGCTGACTTGGGGCATGCCGCCGATCAGCGACGGCAGCGACATGTGCACCTGGCCGGCGATGGTGTCGATCATCTGCTGGCCGGTACTCTTGTATGGGGTGAACGAGATGCCCAGGTTGAGCGCGAGCTTGATCTGTTCCATGTAGAGGTGGCTCGCGGTGCCGATTCCGGACGAAGCGTAGTTCAGCTTGCCGGGGTTCTGCTTCGCGTAGGCGATCATTTCCGCCAGCGTCCTGAAGGGCGCGTCGTTGTTGGCGATCAGGATCAGGGGCGTGGTCGAGACCCGGGCGATCGGCGCGAAGTCCTTGATCGGGTCGTAGGGCACGGTGCGCT
>JAYVWK010000305.1:0-17609 GCA_043786185.1 Burkholderiales bacterium | reverse complement strand
GTTGAAAGTGCCGAGAATGCGCGGCTTGTCGGCATCACCCGAATGGCGCATCAGGAGCTCCTCGGCTTCCTCGCGCCCATCGCGCCCGAAGTGGGCGTGCAGCAGGTAGACCATGGCCCACAGATGGCGCCCTTCTTCCACATTCACCTGGAACAGGTTGCGTAGGTCGTACAGCGAAGGGCAGGTATGGCCCAGGAGGCGCTGCTGTTCGACCGACGCCGGTTCGGTGTCGCCCTGGGTGACGATCAGGCGGCGGAAGGTCGAGCGGTACTCGCCCGGCACCTGCTGCCACACCGCTTCGCCCATGTGATCGCCAAAACCGATGGTGCGCCCTGCTTCCGGGTCGGCCATGAAAATTCCCCAGCGATAGTCAGGCATCTTGACCGTGCCGTAACTGGCCCAACCGGCGGCATCCACCCCGGTGGCGGTACGCAGATAGACGTCGGAGGCCAGGAAGTCGGACGGCCCCATGTCCTTCCACCAGTCGAGGAAGGCCGGTTGCCAATGCTCGAGCGCGCGTTGCAGGGTGCGGTCGTCGGCCAGATTGACGTTGTTGGGAATGCGGGCGTTTAGGTCGATTGTGCTCATGTCATTTCCTTGGTTGAATTCAAACTCGCTGCCAGTCGAACTTGGCTTTGCGCCCGCTGCCGAATACCTTGAGCGCGCCGTCGCCACCGACCGCATTGGGGCGCTGGAAAATCCAGTTCTGCCAGGCGGACAAGCGGCTGAAGATGCGAGTTTCCATGGTCTCCGGCCCGCCGAAGCGCAGGCTCGCTTCCATGCCGGTCAATGCATCCGGCGACAGCGATGCACGCTCTTCAAGCACCATGCGGATCTCGTCGGCCCAGTCGATGTCGTCAGGTGCCACCGTGATCAAGCCCGCGTCTGCGGCGGCGCGCGCGAAAACGGCCTGGCCCTGCATCGACCTGGCCACAGCGACTTCATGTTCGTCACCGGCGAAGCGGGTCTGGATGCGCGTCAAGCCGTTGACCATCGGATAGGCGCCGAAATTCCGCGATGTCAATTCGATCGCCGGGGAACCATCGCCGTCGGCCAGGTCGAGCATGTAACTGCGATCGGCGGCCAGCGCCAGCTCCAGCAAGGTGCCGGCGAAACACGAGCCTTCATCGATGACCGCGATCAGGCTACGCGAAGTCACGTCCAGCCGTGCCAGGGTGCGGCGCAGTAGGCCGATGGTTTCGCGCACCAGCCAATCCGCACCCTGGGCCTGCAGTACGGCATCCATCGACAGAATGTTGGCTGCCGGACCGCGCGTCTTCAGCACCCAGGTGCCGATTTCCAGGTCACTGGTGCGCAGCATGAGGATCGCGTCATCAAGCTCGCGCGCGAATTTCAGCGGCCACCAGTCGGCGCCGGCGGCGTGGATTGCGTTCGGGTCGGCCTGCGGCGCGGCCGCGGGTGCGGTCACCGTCAAGGTGGCGACGCGCGCTATGCGATCAATAGCCACATCGACCGTTTCGTAGTGATAGCCGGCATCGTCGATGATTTTGGCAAGCGGCGTGAGTGTGATGCCGCTGGCACCGCTGGCACGCAGGCTGCCCTGCGCCAGTTCGGCGGCGCGCGCGCGAATGTAGTCGGCGAACTGCGCCGGCTTGGCGTGGCCGTCGATCAGCTTCCATTTGAGGGCGCGGTCGGCGCGCACCCCTTCGGAAGTGGTGCAGAAAATGTCGGCCAGGTCACGTCGCACGTGGCGCTTGTCGATCAGGCGGGTCAGGCCGCCGGTGCCGGGCAGCACCCCCAAGAGCGGCACTTCGGGCAAGGACACGGTCGACGAACGATCATCGACCAGATAGATACGGTCGCAGGCCAGCGCGACTTCATAGCCGCCACCGGCACAGGCGCCGTTGACCGCGGCGATGAACTTCAGGCCGTCGTGGCGTGACGAATCTTCCATGCCGTTGCGGGTTTCGTTGGTGAACTTGCAGAAGTTGACCTTCCACTGATGGGTCGACAAGCCCAGCATGTAGATGTTGGCGCCTGAACAGAAAATGCGATCCTTGCCCGAACCCAGGATCACGGTCTTCACATTCGGATGCTCGAAGCGAATGCGGTTCAAAGCATCGTTCAATTCAATGTCGACACCCAGATCATAGGAATTGAGTTTCAACTGGTAGCCGGGCCGGATGCCGCCATCTTCGCGGATGTCCAGGGTCAGGCGTGCGATGTCGTCCTCGGCTTCGAGCTTCCAGTGCTGGTAGCGCAACGGGTGGGTCTCGAAGCTCACCGGAACTTCGGCCGACGCAGGTTTTAGTACGGCGTTCATGGGTTCATCTCCTTCAGGTCTTTAGTAGCGCGGCGAGTTCGTCCAGGCTGGCATCCTGCACCCGGCCCGAGGTATCGACGACCGCGTCGGCGCGGCCATACAAGGGCGCGCGCGTCAACAGAATGCGGCGCAGGTCGTCCATCGCCTCGCGATTGCCCTTCATCGGCCGGGTGTCGCCCTGGGCCAGCACGCGGGCCATGTGCTCCTCGGGTTGCGCCTTGAGCCATACGGTGTAGCAGCCGGCCAGCAACATGTCGTAAGTCTCGGGTTCGGAGACGATCGAGCCGCCGGTGGCGATCACGGCGCGCTCGTGCACGGCCAGCACACGCGCCAGCGCGGCGCGCTCATGGCGGCGGTAGCCGGCCTGGCCGTAGAGCATGAAGATTTCGTTCAGGGAGGTGTCGGCCGCGCGCTCGACTTCGCGATCGAGTTCGATGAAGGGTGCCTTGATGCGTCTGGCCAGCGCCAGCCCCAGCGAGGATTTGCCGGCGCCGCGCAGGCCCACCAGCGCGATACGCCGCATGCGCGCCTTGACGTCGGCGTCGAACTCGCGCGAAAGCAGGTCGTGCGCAATCTTCTGTTGCGCCGGCGTCAGGCGCTTCACCAGGTTTTGCAGTTGCAGCGCTTCAGGCGCGACGCGGCTTTCTTCGCGCAGCAGTGCGGTGACCGTGGCATGAAGCGCGGCGGCCACCTTGGCCAAGAGCAGGATCGAGCCGTTGCCAACGCCGGATTCGAGCTGCGCCAGGTAGCGCTCGGACACACCCGAATCGCGGGCCAGTATCTTGCGCGTCATGCCGCGCTGGGCGCGCAGGTCACGCACCCGCTCGCCCAGCGTCTGCAGCAAACCCGCCTGCGATTCGGCTACTTCGGCGCTGCTGTCATCGACTTCGGTCGGCATGGGTGACACGAAAATATCCCGGGTCAAGGATCGCTGATGCGCCTTCGGTTGCGGCATTCCTGTTGACGCCGCCATCGAGTCGACGCGCTAAATTATGCGTGCTTCAAAATTATGCGTGCTTCATCCTAACGGAGGAGAGTGTTGCACTATATTTCTTGCATTTCTTTTTTGATGCAATATAATTCATATTAACAAGTTGCACGGACGCATGTCAAGCGCTTTTTTCGGGGAGGAAGCAATGCCTTTTGAAGTCACCATCTTGGTCGGCACGATGACCAACACAGCACAGTTGGTCGCCCAGGAAATCGAACTTTCAGTCGATGATGAAGACACCCGGGTGCATGTCGTGTACATGGATGGCCTGGACGCTTCCGCTGTCAAGCCGGGGAACTTGTACTTGATCTGCTCTTCGACTTACGGCCAGGGCGACGTGCCCGACAACGCACGCGACTTCTACGAATCACTCGGTGCCACACGACCCGACCTTTCCGGCGTGCACTATGGCGTGATCGCGCTGGGCGACCGTACCTACCTGCAGACCTTCTGCTTCGGCGGCAAGAAGTTCGACGCGCTGTTCTCCGACCTCGGCGCACAGCGCATCGGCGAAGTTTGCCTGCACGACGCCAGTGCCGGCACCATGCCCGAAGAGGTGTGTGTAGAGTGGGCGCAACAATGGATTGAGCAGGCGCGCAGCGAACTGGCCGCAGCCTGAGCAGGAAATCGGTGGTGATGCAGATTTGAAAACAACAGCCGTCGAGGGAGACCCGCCATGCCAAGCCTTTCCAGCGCAGACCACAGCGCAAGCCCGCCGCGCATCCACATTGCACGCGACTACAACGCCGCCCACGACCTGCTGGAACGCAACGCCGGGCGCGCGACCAAGGTCGCCTACATCGACGCCGGCGGTAGCCACACCTATGGGCAGTTGAGTGAGCGCGCAGTGCGCGCACAAAACGCACTTGCAAGCCTGGGCCTGGCGCGTGAAGACCGCATCATGCTGGCACTCCTCGATACGGTGGATTTTCCCGCGGTTTTCTTAGGCGCGATTCGTGGCGGCATGGTGCCGATCGCGGCCAATACGCTCGTCACCACCGCCGATTTCGAGTTCATGCTGCGCGATTCACGTGCCAGGGCGCTGGTGGTCGCAGCCGCCCTCTTGCCGGTATTCGCCCCGCTCCTGGGCAAGATCGAATCCTTAAAGCTGGTGATCGTGGCCGGCGGTAGCGCGCCCGGGCATGCGAGCCTCGACGCACTGATCGAGGCGGCCGGCGGTCAAGCCCCGGTGGCCGACACATCCGCCGATGATCCCTGCTTCTGGCTCTATTCGAGCGGTTCGACCGGCACCCCCAAGGGCACCGTGCACCTGCACTCGCACCTGATACTCACCGCCGAACTCTATGGCCGCGCGGTCTTGGGGATTCGCGAGGATGACGTGGTGTTCTCCGCGGCCAAGCTGTTTTTCGCCTACGGCCTGGGCAATGGGCTGACATTTCCCATGAGCGTGGGCGCGACCACCGTGCTGCTGAGCGGCAGGCCGACGCCGGAGGCCGTGTTCGACCTGCTCGTCAAGCTTAAGCCCACCATCTTCTACGGCGTGCCAACGCTGTACGCGGCGATGCTGGCAGACCCCAAGGCGCCGGATCGTAGCGCCTTGAACCTGCGCGTGTGCACCTCCGCCGGCGAGGCACTGCCGGCCGACATCGGCCGCCGCTTCAACGAAAAGTACGGCGTCGAGATCTTGGACGGCATCGGTTCCACCGAGATGCTGCACATCTTCATTTCCAACCGTCCCGGCGACGTGCGCTACGGCAGCACTGGCCGCCCGGTACCGGGCTATGCGATTCGCCTGCTGGACGAAAGCGGCCAGCCGGTGGCCACAGGCGAGATCGGCGAGCTGCAGGTCAGCGGCCCGACCTCGGCCTTGATGTACTGGAACAACCGCGAAAAAACCAAGCACACGTTTCTGGGCCCGTGGACGCGCTCTGGCGACAAGTACCTGTGCGACGCCGACGGCTACTACACCTACTGCGGCCGCAACGACGACATGCTGAAGGTGGGCGGCATTTACGTCTCGCCGTTCGAAGTCGAGGCCGCGCTGCAAACCCATCCCGCGGTGCTGGAAGCGGCGGTGGTGGCGCAGGCAGATGACGAACACCTGGTGAAGCCCAAGGCGTATGTGGTTTTCAAGCAAGGCGCACACGCCAGCGACGACGAACTCAAGGCCCACGTGAAAGCCCGGCTCGCACCTTACAAGTACCCGCGCTGGATCGAGATCGTGCCTGAGCTACCCAAGACCGCGACCGGTAAAATCCAACGCTTCAAGCTGCGCGCCAAAGCGAAGTAGCGTACCGCGCCCACCAAGGTTTTTCGTAGCCCTTCAGATTGCGATTCGTCGGGCTCCGCCCGCGAATCGCAACCAGACAAGCCGGACAAAAGTAGGTGTGTACTTTTGTCCGTTCTTATATGCCCTTCATAGACATCCACGGCATCACCCTCGAATACAAACGCTTCCCCGGCGCTGCCAACCGCGCCAGCGTTGTCATGCTGCACGAAGGCCTGGGTTCGGTTTCGATGTGGCGCGACTTTCCGGCGCGCGTGGCGGCCACCACCGCGCATACGGTGGTGGTGTATTCGCGTCATGGCTACGGCGCCTCCGAAGCATTGTCCGATGGCAACGATGCACTGGGACCGCGGCGCAATCTGCGCCAGCCCGACTTCATGCAGCGCGAGGCATTCGACACCCTGCCCGCGCTGTTGCAGGCGCTGGACATCGAACGCCCGGTGCTGTTCGGGCATTCCGATGGCGGCTCGATCGCGCTCCTCTACGCCAGCAGGCACGCCGCCACCGGCGTGATCGTGATGGCACCGCATGTGATGATCGAGGAGATTTCGATCGCCAGCATCACCGAGGCCCGCACAAGCTGGGAATCCGGCGACCTCAAGACCCGGCTCGCGAAATATCACGACGACCCCGAAGGCGCCTTCCGCGGCTGGAACGATGTCTGGCTGGCGGCGCAATTTCGCGATTGGCGCATCGAGCCGGAATTGCCATTGATCAAGGCGCCGATCCTGGCGATCCAGGGCGAGGATGACCAGTACGGCACCCTGTACCAGATCGAGGAGATCGCGCGCCGCAACCCGCGCACGCGCCTGATCAAGATTCCGCAATGCGGCCATTCGCCGCAGCGCGATCATCCGGACATCGTGCTGGGCGCGGTGCAGTCGTTTCTGGCGACCTTGCCGGAACTCAAAAGGGCGTGAACGCTCTCGCAAGCGCGAATTGATCCAATGGCTGCCATCGGCCAAACCCGCTTTCGAGGTATTCCGCAGGCCCGGTCATTTACCTATAATTGAAGCTCCTGCAATTTGAGAGTCGCATCATGACATTCGCAGTTGCACTTACTCCCGCCCACAAACGCAGGCTGGCGCGACTGGCGCGCGAATGCGGATGCGAGCCTCAGGATCTGCTGGACGATGTATTCAGACTTGGTTTTGATTTTGTCGAACAGGATGTTCGCGAGACAAGTGCTGGCATTGCCGATATTGCGGCGGGTAAAGGCATTCCGCACGCACAGGTCATGACCGAAGCAAGTGCGGTCATCGCACGCCATGCCCGCAAGCAAAAAGCGGCTGCATGAATGGGCGCCCGCCGCGCGACGAGCGTATCTGCGCACGCTTGAATACATCGCGGCTGACGATGTTCATTCCGCCAATCTGGTCGCCCTGCGGGTTGCGCATACCCTTGAACTGCTAGAAGCCAACCCGGCGATTGGTACGCCGATTCAGGGAAAGCGCGTGCGGTGCTATCCCGTCCCGCGGACCGGGCATGCGTTCAACTACTCAGAAACGTCGGACGGTATCAAGATCGTGCGTTGGTATCGACAAAGGCAGAACATCAAGAAATAGGCTGGAAACTCCGGGGTGCGCACTGCAGTCATTTCCGGCGACATTGCCGGAAACAAAATGAGACAGAGTTGATCATGCAATCCCTTGACTGGATCGGCTTTGCCGCCGGCATCCTCACCACGATCGCCTTCCTGCCACAGGTGATCCTCACTTGGCGAACCCGGCGCGCCACAGGTATCTCGCTGGGCATGTACGCTGTATTCACCGCCGGTACCGCTATCTGGCTGGCCTACGGCATAGGTATCGGCAGCATGCCGGTGATCGCCGCCAACGGCATCACACTGGTGCTCGCATTTTGCATATTGGCGATGAAAATCCGCTTCGGCTGAATCCGCGCCCGACACAAAAGCCTGCGGATCATCAGCGCAAGCAGCCGCGCCACAGGCGGCTGTTCAAGATACCGCGATGCGGCCATTCGCCGCAGCCCGATCATCCGGACATCGTGCTCTCGGCGGTGCAGTCGTTTCTGGCGACCTTGCCGGAGATCAGGAAGGCGTGAACCGAGCGGCGGCACGCGCAATGCCGTGCCAGCGACGAACAGTCACCGCTTGGCAGGCCAGGCGATCTGTACTTTCCGGTGCTGCATCACACAGTCTCGCAAGTACAGGTTGATCAGGCTCTGATAGGGCACGCCTGCTTCGATTGCCATGAGTTTGAAGTAATCGACCACGTCTTCGGACAGCCTCATAGAGACCGGTTTCTTGAGTTTTGCGGCGTACGGGTTCCGGCGCGATTGCAATTTCGAGAGATCGTATTCGGTTTTCATGGGCGATCCTGTCTGTAAAAGCCGGCTTCGGTTCGTGTGGCTTCGCGGGCGGAGATGATTCTGATCACTTCGCCTTTTTCGCGTTCACAGTGGCAAACAAGAAGCAGATTTGCATCAGTGCTCATGCCCAGCATGAGAAAGCGATCTTCCGAGGTGGAATGCTCATGATCGAAAAATTGGACTGCGAAATCGTCGTAAAAAATCGACTGCGCTTCCTTGAAGGAAACACCGTGTTTCCTGAGATTGAGCGCGGCTTTGGCAGGATTCCATTCGAATCTTATCATCCATACATTGTATGGAAATCTGATTCCTGGTCAAGTCTGCGCGCGTGATCCGTCAATTGGCATTTCAGGCAGGGTCGGCGCGCGGGCGCGCGCGCCTTGAATCAGAGGATCACTCACCCGACCCGAACGCCGCCCGGCGCAGGCGATCGTTGACGGCGTCCCAGGCGGCTCCGGCCGGCGGCCGTTCCACCAGCAACAAATCGCAACCTGCGGCATCGAGTTCGCGCAGACTGGCGTACAGCGCATGCGCGTAGGCTTGCGCCTGCGTTGAAGCGGTGATCCGGCGCGGCGCCGAGTGCGCGCCGGGAAAAGCAAGCAGGGCCACGCGCTTGCCGGCATGGCGCTTGAGCGCATCGGCCAGGTCCTCGGTGGCGATGAGGCGAGTCGGTGTGCGCGGTGCATAGTGCGCATCGAGGCTGCCCGAAACGCGTGGCGTCTCCGCCCCAGCAGGGGCAGCCGACACCGCTTGTGCGAGCACAGCGGCCACCTGCTCGCGCGTAATCGCGCCAGGACGAAGAATCCGTACCGGATCAACAGTGCAGTCGACGATGGTCGATTCAATGCCCACCAGGCTCTGGCCGCCATCGAGCACCAGGTCGATGGCGGCGCCGAATTCATCGCGCACATGCTGCGCGGTGGTCGGGCTGACGCGGCCGAACTTGTTGGCCGAGGGTGCCGCGATGCCCGCCGGGCGCCCTGCGCGCGCCTGTGCGAAAGCGGCCAGTACCGCATGCGCCAGCGGGTCGGACGGCACCCGCAGGCCCACCGAGGCCTGCCCGCCGGTGACCGCATCCTGCACATGCGCGGCGCGCTTGAGAATCAGGGTCATGGGGCCCGGCCAGAATGCCGCTGCCAGCCGGCGCGCCGACTGCGGAACTTCGCTGGCCCAATCATCCATCTGCGCCGCGTCGGCTAAGTGCACGATGACCGGATGGTCGGCGGGACGCCCCTTGGCGGCGAAGATTTTGGCCACCGCAGAGGCATTCGATGCGTCGGCCGCCAGGCCGTAAACGGTCTCGGTCGGCAGGCCAAGCAGCCCGCCGGCCTCCAGTACCGCCACGGCGCGGGCGACTTCCGCGGCCAGGCTCACGGCTTCAGAATTGCGCGGATCGCCGCCGCCGAGGTCAAGGCTGCGCCCAGCGTCGCGCCCAACACGGTCACGTGCCCCATCTTGCGTCCCGGGCGTGCCTGCGTCTTGCCATACAGGTGCAGCTTGGCCGAGCCGTGCGCCAGCACGTCTTCCCAATCAGGCGCCTCCGCCGCATGCGGGCCGGTCCAGCTCTCTCCCAGAATGTTCAGCATCACCGCCGGCGTATGCTGGCGCGTATCGCCCAGCGGCAGCCCGGCCAGCACCCGCACCTGCTGTTCGAACTGGCTGGTGACGCAGGCATCGATGCTGTAATGCCCGCTGTTGTGCGGGCGCGGCGCCAGTTCGTTGACCAGCAGCGTGTCGTCTTCGAGCACGAAGAATTCAACGCACAGGACGCCAACGTAATCGAGCGCGGAGGCGATGCGCAGTGTCGCGCTGCGCGCCGCCTCGGCCAATTGCGCGCTGATGCGCGCGGGCACCACGCTGGTGTCGAGAATGCCGCCCTTGTGCTCGTTCTCCGCGACTGCATAGGTCACCACGCTGGCATCGCGCGCACGCGCCACCACCACCGAAATCTCGCTCTTCAGGGGCAACAGCTTTTCCAGCACGCACGGCACCCCGCCAAATGCGTGGAAAGCGGCCTGCGCCTGATCGAAGGTCGCCACCCGCGCCTGACCCTTGCCGTCGTAGCCCAGGCGCGCCACCTTGAGGATGCCGGGCAGGAGGCCCGCATCGACGCCGTCCAGATCGACGGCGCTGCGCACCACCAGGTGCGGCGCGACACCGATGCCGGCGCCGACTACGAACTGCTTTTCGCGAATGCGGTCCTGCGCGATGGCCACGCTGGCCGCCATCGGGCTGACCCAGCAATGCCCGGCCAGGAACTCCAGCGCCTTGGCCGGCACATTCTCGAATTCGGTGGTCACGCCCTGGGCCAGGCGCGCCAGTTCCTCCAGGCCCTGCGGGTCGAGGTAGTCGCGCCGGATATGCATGTCGGCCACGGTCCCGGCCGGGCTTTCGCTGCCTGGATCGAGCACCACAACCCGATAGCCCATGCTCTGCGCGGCCATACAGAACATGCGGCCCAGTTGCCCGCCCCCCAAAAGGCCCAGCCAGGCGCCCGGCGCGATGGGCCGGGTCATGTGGGTGCCGAGGGCGGCAGGATCATGGCGCGCGCAGCCTTGTTCTGGCGCCGCCGAAACGCTTCCAGCGCACGTGCGAGTGCCGCATCGCCGCGCGCCAGCATGGCGATGGCGAACAGGGCCGCATTGGCGGCGCCGGCCTCACCGATGGCGAAGGTGGCCACCGGGATACCCTTGGGCATCTGCACGATCGAATACAGCGAATCCTGCCCGCTTAAGTGACGCGAAGGCACCGGCACGCCCAGTACCGGCACGATGGTCTTGGCCGCCAGCATGCCCGGCAAGTGCGCGGCGCCGCCGGCGCCGGCGATGATCGCCTGCAAACCGCGCCCGGCCGCGCTTTCGGCGTAGGTGAACATTTCGTCTGGCATGCGATGCGCCGACAGCACCTGGAATTCGTGTGCCACGCCGAACTCGGCCAGCAGCTTGACCGCCACCTGCATCACCGGCCAGTCGCTGGAACTGCCCATTACCACGCCCACCAGGGGCCTGGGCTGGCGCTTTGCGCCGGCTTTCGCAATCGGCTTGGGCGTCATGCGCGCAATTCCTCGCCGGTCAGCCGCGTCAGCGCTTCACGATACTTGACAGCGGTCTTCCGCACCACCTCGTCCGGCAGCGCAGGCGCCGGCACCTTCTTGTTCCAGGGCAGCGTTTCCAGGTAATCGCGCACGAACTGCTTGTCGAACGATGGCGGGCTCATGCCCACCCGATACTCATCGGCCGGCCAGAAGCGCGATGAGTCGGCGGTCAGCACTTCATCCATCAAGGTCAACGTGCCGTCGGCATCGAGCCCGAACTCGAACTTGGTGTCGGCGATGATGATGCCGCGTGTCGCCGCATAGCGTGCCGCTTCTTCATACAACGCGATGCTGACGCTTCTGACCTGCAGGGCCATTTCCTCGCCCAGCAAATCGGCCACAAAGGCGAACGACACGTTTTCGTCATGTGCGCCGGCAGCGGCCTTGCTGGCCGGCGTGAAGATCGGCTGCGCCAGTTGCTCGGCCTGCCTCAGGCCAGGCGGCAACTGGATGCCGCACACCTGGCTGGTTGCCTGGTAATCCTTCCAGCCCGACCCGATGATGTACCCACGCACCACCGCCTCGACCGGCAGCGCCTTGAGCTTTTTGGCCACCACCGCACGCCCCCGCACCTGCTCGATCTCGAAGGCCGCCACCACGCTCGCAGGCGCAATGCCTGTCAGGTGGTTGGGTACCAGGGCACCCAGGCGCTCGAACCAGAAATTCGACATCTGATTGAGCACCCGCCCCTTGTCGGGAATCGGTTCGGCCATCACCACGTCAAACGCGGACAGGCGGTCGGTGGTCACCATCAGGAGCTTGTCTTCACCCACCGCATAGGTGTCGCGCACCTTGCCGCGGTAGACCAAAGGCAGGCTCTTGATGCTTGATTCGTAGAGTGCGGTCACGGCAGCGTTGTCATTCCCGCGCGCACGGGAATCCGGGGATTTGCGGGGACTGGGTTCCCGCTTGCGCGGGATCGACAGGTTTTTTCAAAGCAGGCGATGCGTACCGAAGCACACTTGCAGGAAAGCGTCGCATGGGCAATCGGCGGTCGCTCGCGTGCCAGGCCTTAGTGCCTGCAACAGCCTTAGTTGACCACCTGCGACAACTTGCCCGACACGTAGCCGGCGGCGATGTCCGATAGCGGCACCGGCTTGATCTTCGAGGCCTGGCCGGCGCAATTGAACTGCTGGTAACGCTCCTTGCAGATCGCCTTGGCGGCGGCGCGCGCGGGTTTGAGGTAGTCGCGCGGATCGAAGTGGCCGCGATTCTCGTTCATGAATTTACGGATCGCCGCGGTCATCGCCAGGCGGATGTCGGTATCGATGTTGATCTTGCGCACGCCGTGCTTGATGCCTTCCTGGATTTCCTCGACCGGCACGCCGTAGGTTTCCTTCATCTCGCCGCCGTTCTCGCGGATGATCGCCAGCAAATCCTGCGGCACCGAGGAAGAGCCGTGCATCACCAGATGGGTGTTCGGAATACGGTGATTGATCTCCTTGATGCGCTCGATCGCCAGGATGTCGCCGGTGGGCTTGCGTGAAAACTTGTAAGCGCCATGCGAGGTGCCGATGGCGATCGCCAGCGCATCGATCTGCGTCTTCTTGACGAAATCCGCCGCCTGGTCGGGGTCGGTGAGCAACTGCTCGCGGGTCATCGTGGAATCTGTACCGTGGCCATCTTCCTTGTCGCCGCGCATGGTCTCAAGCGACCCCAGGCAACCGAGTTCACCTTCCACGGTGATGCCCAGCTTGTGCGCCATGCCCACCACTTGTTGCGTGACATCGACGTTGTAATCGTAGTCGGCGATGGTCTTGCCGTCGGCCATCAGCGAGCCGTCCATCATCACCGACGAGAAGCCCAGCTTGATCGCGCCTTCGCACACCGCCGGTGACTGGCCGTGGTCCTGGTGCATCACGATCGGAATGTTCGGGTAGGTATCGACCGCGGCCTGGATCAGGTACTTGAGGAAGGTTTCGCCGGCGTATTTGCGGGCACCGGCCGAGGCCTGCATGATCACCGGCGAGTCGGTCTCGGACGCCGCTTCCATGATGGCCTGCACCTGCTCCAGGTTGTTGACGTTGAAGGCCGGCAGGCCGTAGCCGTTTTCGGCCGCGTGATCGAGAAGTTGGCGCATGGAAACCAGTGGCATCGGGAAACCCTCAGGAAAGTGGCGATTCGGTTGGGCGCAACCGCCGCGACTGCGCTCAGGCTGCGAAAAACGGAGTGCCGATTCTACCAGTCCGCCCCGCGTGAATCCGCGCGCCCGGTTCGCGTGGCGCCAAGGCGCGAGCCGCGCCCCTAACGGGGCGGGCGGCCCTGCGCGGCCTCGATCTCGCGCACCGCCTGCATGGTGCGCAGCACCCGGTCGGGAGTCAGGCTGATGCTGTCGATACCGAGATCCACCAGATAGCGGGCGATCTCCACATGATCCGACGGCGCCTGGCCACAAATGCCGGAATGACGATGGTTGCGTTTCGCCCCTTCGACCGCCATTTTGAGCATCTTCAGCATGCCGGGGTCCTGCTCGTCGAAGGATTCGGCGACGATCGCGCTGTCACGGTCCACGCCCAGAGTGAGCTGGGTCAAATCATTCGACCCGATCGAGAAGCCATCGAACAATTGGGCAAACTCGTCGATCAGCAGCACGTTGTTCGGAATCTCGCACATCACATAAATTTCCAACCCGCCTTCGCCGCGCACCAGACCTTCACCCGCCATCGCCGCCAGCACCCGCCGTGCCTCATCGAGCCGGCGGCAGAACGGGACCATCAGCTTGAGGTTGCAGAGGCCCATCCGCTCGCGCACCCGCTTGAGCGCGCGGCATTCGAGCGCAAACCCTTCGGCATAGGCCGGATGAATGTAACGTCCGGCGCCGCGAAACCCGATCATCGGGTTTGCCTCAAGCGGCTCGAAATCGCGCCCCCCCATCAGGGCCGCGTATTCGTTGCTCTTGAAGTCGGACAGGCGGACGATCACCGGCCGCGGGAAAAACGCGGCTGCGATGGTGCCCACCCCTTCGGCCAGGCGCTCGATGAAATAACTGGCGCCATCGGCATGGCCGGCCCACATGGCCTCGACCCGCGCGCGCTCGGCGGCGTCACGGATACGCTCCGGATACAACACCGCCATCGGGTGGACCCTGATGTATTCGCTGATGATGAATTCCATGCGCGCCAACCCGACCCCGTCGCACGGCAGCATGCTAGTCTGGAATGCCAACTCGGGATTGCCAAGGTTGACCATGATCTCGGTTGCGGGCTTCTCAAGCCCGCTCAGATCGGTCACCTGGCGATGATGCGGCACCAGGCCATCGTAGACCTTGCCGATCGCACCCTCCGCACACGAGACAGTGACGATCTCGCCGTTGCGCAGCACTTCAGTGGCATGCTCGGCCCCCACCACGGCGGGAATGCCGAGTTCACGCGCGACGATCGCTGCATGGCAAGTGCGGCCGCCACGATTGGTGACGATCGCCGCGGCCGTCTTCATCACCGGTTCCCAGTCGGGCGTGGTGGTGTCGGCCACCAGCACCTCGCCGGGCTTGAATTGCGCCAGGTGCTGTGCATCGGTGACCAGCCGCAAGGCACCGCTGGCGACCCGCGCGCCGACCGCCCGCCCGATCGCCTTGACCGGGCCTGCGCCATCGAGCACAAACTCTTCGAGCAAGGTGGCGCTGCGCCGTGCCGCCACAGTCTCGGGGCGTGCCTGCACGATGTAGAGGGCGCCGTCGGGACCATCCTTGGCCCATTCGATATCCATCGGCCGCAGTTTGCCGGCCAGGCGGCTGTAATGATCCTCGATTTTTATCGCCGCCCCGGCCAGTTCCAGCACATCGGCGTCGGAGAGGCAAAAACGCGCACGGTCGGCCTTCGGCGTGGGGCGATTGATCACCGGTTCGCGGGTGCCGCCCGGCGCATAGACCATGCGTACCTGCTTGTCGCCCAGCGTGCGCCGCAGCACGCTGCGAAAGCCCTGCCGGTAGGTCGGCTTGTGGACGTAAAACTCGTCCGGATCGACCGTGCCCTGCACCACATTCTCGCCCAGGCCCCAGGCGCCGGTGATGAACACCATGTCGGGGTGGCCCGATTCGGTATCGATGCTGAACATCACGCCGCTGGCGGCTTGGTCGCTGCGCACCATCTGCATCACCGCGACCGACAGCGATACCTTGAAATGATCGAAACCCTGGTCGGTGCGATAGGAGATCGCGCGGTCGGTAAACAGCGACGCCAGGCAACGCTTGACCGCATCGAGCAGGTGCTCTTCACCGGCGACGTTCAGATACGTATCATGCTGCCCGGCGAAGCTTGCGGTGGGCAAGTCCTCCGCCGTGGCCGAACTGCGCACGGCCACACTCAGATCGGGGCCGACCCGCGCCTTGAGCGCGCGCCATGCCTCGCGCAACTGCTTTTCCGCGGCCGCCGGCAACGGCGTCGCATAGACGAGTTCGCGACAGCGCCCTGCCGCCCGCGCCAGCGCGCCGACGTCGCGCTTGTCGAGTCCATCGAGCAGGCGGTGCAACTCGTCCCATGCGCCGACGGCGTCGAGGGCTTCGCGGTAGGTTTCGGCCGTCAGTGCGAACCCGTCGGGGATGCGAACCCCGAGCGGCATCAGTTCGCGAAACATTTCACCCAGGGAGGCGTTCTTGCCCCCCACCAGCGGCAGATCGGCGAGAGACAGTTCGGCGAACCAGCGGATGTAGCGTTTCTCGGTCATCATCAAACCCCTTCAGTGATGCGACACGTCCGGCTCTTTCAAGCTGCGATCTCGACCCGCGGCGGCGCGGCGCGGTCTATTCGACCCGGCACACCTTGAGCATGTTGGTGCCTCCGGGGTGCCCCATCGGCTCGCCGCAGGTGATCGCATAGGTATCGCCGGAGACCAGCACGCCGCGCCCGACCAGCAGGCGCTCGGCCTCGGCCAGCGCCTGGTCGCGGTCGGCGAGCAGGGGCATCAGGATCGGCCGCACGTTGCGGTACAGCGTCATGCGCCGTTCCGAGTCGGTCTTCGAGGTCATGCCGTAGATCGGCACATGAATGTTGTGGCGACTCATCCACAGGGCGGTCGAGCCGCTTTCGGTCAGCGCGATGATCGCCTTGCAACCCAGGTGATGTGCAGTGAAGAGCGCACCCATCGCGATGGTCTGGTCGATGCGACCGAAGTGGCGATTGGTGAAATCGCTGTCCAGGGTCACTTCATCGGCGATCTCGGCTTCGGCGGCGATCAGGGCCATGTGTTCCACGGTCTCGACCGGAAACTTGCCGCTGGCCGTCTCGGCGCTCAGCATCACCGCGTCGGTGCCGTCAAGCACCGCGTTGGCCACATCGCTGACCTCGGCGCGCGTGGGCACCGGCGCGGAAATCATCGACTCCATCATCTGGGTGGCGGTGATGGTGATCTTGTCCATCTCGCGCGCCATGCGGATCATGCGCTTTTGCAGCGCCGGCACCGCCGCATTGCCGACCTCGACCGCCAAGTCGCCACGCGCGACCATGATGCCGTCGCTGGCGCGCTGGATCGCTTCAAGCTGCGGAATCGCCTCGCTACGCTCGATCTTGGCGATCAGCGCAGGCCGGTGGCGGAACTGCTCGCCGGCCACATTGGCCAGCTGGCGCGCCATTTCCATGTCGGTGGCGTTCTTCGGAAAGCTGATCGCCAGGTAATCGCAGCGGAAGGCCACCGCGGTCTTGATGTCCTCCATGTCCTTGGCCGTCAGCGCCGGCGCGGTCAGGCCGCCGCCCAGCTTGTTGATGCCCTTGTGGTTGGACAGCTCGCCGCCGACCTTGACCACCGTGTGCACCCGCTCGCCGCGCACGGCGTCGACGGTCAGCACGATCATGCCGTCGTTGAGCAACAGCTTGTCGCCGGGCTTGACATCGCGTGGCAGGTCCCGATAGTCGAGTCCCACCGCGCCGATATCGCCCGGTTCGGTGCGCGACGCATCGAGAATGAAGGGCTCGCCAGCGACCAGGGTCACGCGGCCGTCGGCGAACTTGCCGACACGGATCTTCGGCCCCTGCAGATCGGCCATCAAGGCCACCGGCTTGCCGATGCGCTGGGCGGTTTCGCGTACCAGCTTGGCGCGCGCGATATGCTCCTCGGCCGACCCGTGGCTGAAGTTCAGGCGCACCACATCGACGCCGGCGCGCAACAGCCGCTCGAGAATATCCGGCGCGCTGGAAGCGGGACCCAGGGTGGCAACGATCTTGGTACTGCGTGACATGCGAATTCCTTGGTTAAAGGCAAGAACCGCCACAAACCGGTTCGGAGCGTGACCGTTCAGTTGGCGGCACGTTGCAGGAGCATCTCGACCGCGGGCAGGGGCTTGCCTTCGAGAAATTCCAGGAAAGCGCCGCCGGCGGTGGAGATGTAATCGATACCGGAAGCCACGCCATACTTGTTGATCGCGGCGATGGTGTCGCCGCCGCCGGCGATCGAAAACGCCTTGGAGGCCGCGATCGCCTCGGCAACCGCCCGCGTGCCGGCGCCGAACTGGTCGAATTCGAACACTCCGACCGGGCCGTTCCAGACGATCGTGCCGGCGGCGGCGATGATGCCGGCGAGCGCACCCGCGCTCACCGGACCGATGTCGAAAATCATGTCGTCCGCTGCCACTTCGCTTGCCTGCTTTACGGTGGCTGTGGCGCCGGCGGAAAATTCCTTGCCCACCACCACATCGGTGGGAATCGGCACCGAGCCATTCTTGGCCTTCATC
>JAYVWK010000304.1:0-3100 GCA_043786185.1 Burkholderiales bacterium | reverse complement strand
TATCCGGGACATGCATGTTTTTGGTGGCGATCGAACCATATCAGTGATGCATGACCTCGTGCCGCAACAACCATTGCTTGGTCGCCAGACCGCCGGCATAGCCGGTCAGGCTGCCGTTGGCGCCGACCACCCGATGGCAGGGTAAAACAACGGCGATCGGATTCTGGCCGTTCGCAGCGCCAATCGCCCGCACCGCGGCCGGCCGGCCGATGCGCGCGGCCTGCTCGCCATAGGTAACGGTGGTGCCTGGCGCGATCTGGCGCAGCGCTTGCCAGGCTGCGGCCTGAAAGGCGGTGCCGCCGGTCTTGACCGGCAATGAGTCGATGGCGCGCATATCACCTGCAAGGTAAGCATGGAGACAGTCGGTGACACCAGCCGGGTTGCGCGATTCAAGCAGACGGTAAGAGGGGTAGCGGCGCGCCAGCAGGCGGTGCATGCGCGGCTCGAAACCGGCGAAGTCGAGCGCGCAGAGGTGCCGGCCATCCACCACCATCATCAATGCTTCGAACGGTGCGCCGGCCGGTGCTGCGACGCGGTCAAAAAGCAATTCGTGGCAATCCTGTTTCATGCTGCATCCTTTGGGTTGAAGTTCCACAATGCCTGCGCTGCGTAGGCGCGCCACGGCCGCCAGCGTTCAGCGTGCCGTTGCAGCTCGCGCGCGGTATTGGCCAGCCCGAGGGCCCGTGCGGCGCGCAGCAAACCCAGGTCGGCGACCGGAAAGGCGTCGGGATCGCCAAACCCGCGCATCGCCACGTATTGCGCGGTCCACGGGCCGATGCCGGGCAAGGCGGTCAGGTCGGCTACGAAGGCGTCGAGCCCGGCATAGGATTGGCGCCAGTCAGGTATTGCCGCGACATACCGGGCCAGACTGATCAGACAGGCAGCGCGGGCCCGCACGATGCCAAGTCCGGTCAGATCCTCGATCGCCGCCGCCGCGATCGCCTCCGCGGGCGGAAACAGCAAGCGCAGCGCCTGGTCGCCACTGTCAAACAATATGCCGAAGCGCTCGACCATTCGCGCAGCCAGAGTGGTCGCGGCAGCCACGCTGACCTGCTGCCCAAGTACCGCGCGCAAGCCCAGTTCATAGGGGTCCCAGGCACAGGGCACTCGCGGCGCACCGACCTTGAGTGCCGGTCGCAGCAAGGGATCGCAAGCCAGATGGCTGGTGATGGCGACCAGTGGCGCGCCGAGATCGAACATGCGCTTGACCCGTGCCACGATCAGCGGCAGCCGCGAGTTGTCCGGGAAGGCGCTGGTCAGAATCAGGTCGCGGCCGTTGTGACCGACGTCGATACTGCCGCTGTGGGCACCCAGACTCAAGGTGCGTGCGTAGCGCCCGGGCAGGACTGCTTCAACGCCGGTAAACGCACGCGCGCGATAAAACGCCGTCAACGCGGCGAAACCGTCGACCGGCAAAGTGCCGAGCCGCAGACTGACCCCGGCTTCGCCAGTTGCCGACCGCGGCTTGGCCGCCGTCGGCCGGCGCAGGTCACCCGGCGTGGCGTGATAGGCGGTGGCAATCGCGGAGTTGAAGCGTCGGACGCTGGCGAAACCGGCGGCAAATGCAACTTCGGTCAAAGGCAGCGATGTCTCCTCGATCAACTGGCGTGCGAAGATCAGCCGCCGGGCCTGCGCCACTGCCAGAGGCGCCACCCCCAGGTGCGTTTCGAACAGGCGCCGCAGGTGGCGCGTACTGACCCCGATCCAGCCGGCCAGGCGATCAAGCGATGCCTCGTCCAGTGCGCCCGCATCGATCGCCGTCAGTGCGCGTGCAACCAGCGCAGCGCCCGGGGTCGCCGCGCCGACACTGCGCGGCGCGCGCTCCGGCCGGCAGCGCAGACAAGGCCGAAAGCCGGCCGCGAACGCAGCGGCTGCGCTGGCATGAAATTCGACGTTCTGGCGCTTGGGCGTGCGCGCCGGACACACCGGCCGGCAAAAAATGCCGGTGGTTCTGACCGCTACGAAAAAGCGGCCATCGAAACGCTCGTCGCGTGTCTCGTATGCGCGGAAACAGGTTTCCGCATCAAGCGCAACCGGCTGCGCGGCGCCTGGTTTCAGTAGGTTTTGCATGACGCGACTTTAGCCGCGTCACGGCGTCACCGCCAGCCATTTTCGGACATCGATACCGGCAGCTTGTGCGGCAGCCACGGCGTCTTTAGTCGCGTGCGACGCGCAGGGTGATGTCACCGTACCAGGCGCGCACCTGCTCGCCGGTGTTGTCGGTGTCGGTCATGATGCCCACACCGATGATCGGGCCCGGCTCTTCGCCAAAAGCGCGGCGAAAATCGGCATACAGGTCGCGCTTGAACGCATGCCATGCGCCCAGCTTGTCGGGCCCGGACTCGGCGACGATCATCTTGACGCGATCGGTATGGTGATTCGGAATCACTGTCTCAAGTGCGGAATCGCGCGCCCAGATGTACATCAGGGTGGCATGCGGCATCTCGTAGCCGGTCATCGCCTTGACCTTGGCGGCGAAGGCCCGTTCTCCGAAATCAAGCTTGGCCCGATCCCCGCCAAACTTGACGATCACACGCGCTGGCGCATCTTCAGTGGCGCGCCGCGTGTTGTCCTGCGCCTTGATCAGCTGTTCGATCTTCCATTGCCAGCCAAGATCGCGGTAGCGCCGCGGATCGAGTTCGGCCAAGGTATGCAAAAGCCCGGACGCCGAGGCGTCGGCCTGCGCATGCACCACCGTGGCGCCGCCCTCGCGCACCATGTCGTAGGCGGTGGGTCGTTTGAATTTGGCCAGGATCCACGGTTGCCAACCACCCGGAAAAACCGCTCCCGGCAACGCCTGCGAGAACGGTGTCAAACTCACATAGGTACTGCCGTCGGTGGACGCACGCGGCAGCGCGCATCCGCCCAGCAAGGCCGCCACCAGCATGATTCCCAAGGTTTTTAATCGACCCACCGTCACGGTCTCCTGTAGTGGTTCGCATTGCGCACTCGCCAGTTCAAATGCGACCGCAGCGGTACTGCATTCCAGACTGAGCATCAGCCCCTAGCGGCGGCATCTGTGCTGACCCGACGGGCTGCGGAAAAATGGTCAAGGCGTGGTCAAGCGGTGCGCGCGCATACTAGCCTAGAACTACGACAG
>JAYVWK010000303.1:0-6380 GCA_043786185.1 Burkholderiales bacterium | reverse complement strand
CAGGTGCACCAGTGTAGCGGAAGCCCCGGACCGGCGACCAAATGCAAGTCAAGATTCGAGGCTTCGGTCGCGGTCCGACGCCTCGGCTATGATGGTGGGCACGCGGGTGTTTGAACAACCCGGAAACCCCATGACCCGTCTATGAGCATCCGCGTCAAGCGTCACCTGCAGGCCCGCTATCCGGAACTTGCCGCGCTCCTGGGCGCAATGAAAACGGTTCCGCCGCTTAAGCGGCGCGACGTGCCACTACCCGAGGCCTTGGTAAGGGTGGTTACAGGCCAGATGCTGTCGTCCCAGGCGGCGCAGACCATCTACGAACGGGTCAAGGCTGCAGCGCAGGCAGAGGACCTGCAGGGTTCCTGGCTGCTTGACCAGGACCGCCTGCGTGCGTGCGGCTTGAGCGGCGCCAAGGCGCGCACGATTGGTGCGATGGGCGCGCAGATCGGTGCCGATCCACTTGCACTGGATCGCTGGTACGCCTTGCCACCGGAGGAACTGCTCGACCAGATCAGACAGTTTCGCGGCATGGGGCCCTGGACCGCCTCGATCATCGCGCTCTTCTACGTCGGTCACGAGGATATTTTCCCTGCAGCCGACGGCAGCATTCAGCGCGCGGTCGCGCTGCTAGAAGCCAGGTCCGGGAAGCGCCGCGGACGCCGCTTCGACCCCGATCTGGCGGCCCCCTATCGCTCGTATCTGGCCATGTATCTGTGGCGCGCACTCGACACGGGGCTACTCAAAACGACGTAAAATCGGTCTCTGCTGCGGGTGTAGCTCAATGGCAGAGCAGAAGCTTCCCAAGCTTACGACGAGGGTTCGATTCCCTTCACCCGCTCCAATTCCCTTCACCCGCTCCAGTCACAAGCCTGCCAATCCCGTCGACCGCGACCATGTTGGCCCGCTTCAAGCAATCACCGGGCGGCACTGTTGTCGCCTCTCGTTTTGCTGCTATTCCCCTTGGGCCTGCGTATACCCCGGCACGCCATCGAAGGTGTAGAGCTTTTCCGTCTTGATCACATCCTGCCCGGCCTGGGCAAGCGCGGCGATCGCCTCCAGCACCCAGGCATCGCTGGCCGGACCGGCGCTACGCCCAAGCCGGCAGCGCCAGTGATGCGTACAGAACGTTTCCTCGAAGCCGTTTGGCCAAACCTTGACGCCGCGGTTGGTGATGAATTTCAGGATTGAGTGCGCGGCCACAGCGGCGCTGGCGCGCTCGCCCAGCGCAGCCGGCAGGATGCCCGGGTAGTCGAGAAAAATGTCGACCCCCACCAGCGCCTTGACTGGTGCGCGATTTGCTGTAACGCTGCTTGGCGTGCTGTCGATGCGCATGGCTTGCGCGCCGGCCAGTGCGGCGGGCTTTGGCTGTGCGGTCATATCGCGCCTGGCGCTGGGCGATTCGGTACGCATCGCCCAGTTGCCGGTGGCTGGGTTTCCCCTGCGCAGTTTCTGGCACGTGGTGCATGCGCGCGCGGCGCGGCTTACGCCCGCCGCGCGCGCGTTCGTCGATTTTGTGCGCGAGGCGCCGACTGCCTGAGCTTGACTTTGCGCGCGGTCCGGCGCAATCGCGGGATAATATGAGGCTCAGGCGTTCGTTCCCGCGAGCGCATCAGCCGCCAGCCAGGATCCACATGATCGATACGCACACCCAGAACTTTCCCGAGATTCGCGAGGCCGTTGGCGCCTTGTGCGCCCAATATGACTCGGCCTACTGGCAAAAGGTCGACGATGCACGTGGCTATCCCGAAACCTTTGTCGATGCGCTCACCAAGGCCGGCTGGATGGCGGCGCTGATCCCCGAGTCCTATGGTGGTTCCGGACTGGGCCTGGCCGAAGCGTCGGTGGTGATGGAGGAGATCAATCGACGCGGTGGCAATTCGGGCGCCTGCCATGGCCAGATGTACAACATGAATACCTTGTTGCGGCACGGCTCGGAGGCGCAGAAGCGCCTGTACCTGCCGCAAATCGCCGCCGGCGAGTTGCGCCTGCAGTCGATGGGCGTGACCGAGCCCACCACCGGCACCGACACCACCAAGATCAAGACCGTGGCAGAGCGCCGCGGTGACAAGTATGTGGTCAATGGCCAGAAAGTCTGGATTTCGCGCATCCAGCATTCCGACCTGATGATCCTCCTGGCGCGCACCACGGCGCTGGCTGACGTGAAGAAAAAAGCCGACGGCCTGTCGATTTTCTTAGTCGACCTGAAACACGCGGCGGCCAATGGCATGAGCGTGCGGCCAATCCGCAACATGGTCAACCACGAGACCAATGAGCTGTTTTTCGACAACCTCGAAATCCCGGCCGAAAACCTGATCGGCGAAGAGGGCAAGGGCTTTCGCTACATCCTCGACGGCCTCAATGCCGAGCGCGCCCTGATCGCCGCCGAGTGCATCGGCGACGCTTACTGGTTCATCGACCGTGCCTCGAAATACGCCAGCGAGCGCATCGTGTTCGATCGTCCGATCGGCAAGAACCAGGGCGTGCAGTTCCCGATCGCTGAAAGCTACATCGAGACCGAGGCGGCCAACCTGATGCGCTGGAAGGCCTGCGAACTGTTCGATGCCCACAAACCCTGCGGTGCCGAGGCCAACATGGCCAAATACCTGTGCGCCAAGGCGTCCTGGGAAGCGGCCAATGCCTGTCTGCAGACCCACGGCGGCTTCGGCTTTGCCTGCGAGTACGACATCGAGCGCAAGTTTCGCGAAACGCGCCTGTACCAGGTGGCGCCGATCTCGACCAACCTGATCCTTTCCTACGTGGCCGAACACGTGCTGGGGATGCCGCGGTCGTTTTAGAGGCGGGCAAAAGTGAACCCCTACTTTTGCCCGGATTGATTTGAATGGAATCGCTGGCGTAGCCAGACGATTCCATGACGTAAATGCTTTACGAAAAACCTCACGACCATGGCCGCGCCACTGCATCGACCGCCGACAAATGATGTCCTCGCATCGCGCGCCAAGGTGGCGGTGGTGGTGCCGGCCACCAACACCATTGTGCAGCCTGAATTCGAGGCCATGCGCCCGCCCGGGGTGACCAATCATGTCACCCGCATGTATCTGCCGCCGCGGCCTTATGACGACATGGTGACCTACCGGTGTGCGCTCGATACCGAGGAAGGCAATCTCGACCTGGCATTGAACTTAGTGCTGCCGTGCGAGCCGCACGTGGTTGCGCACGGTCATTCGATCCACTCGTTTCGCGGCGATCGCGCACGCGCCTACGCCGAGCAGAAGAAGCTCGAAGACTACTGCGGCGTGCCCTTCGTCACGCCCTCGATCGCGGTATTGAAGGGCTTGGAGGCGATCGGCAATCCGCGGCGCATCGCGGTGCTCACGCCCTACTGGCCGCCCGCCGATACGTTGATTGCCGAGTTCTTCACCGCCTGCGGCTACGAGGTGGTGCATACCTTGGGCCTCAAGGCGACCGGGCCGACCGCAGTGGCGCGTATCACACTGGACGAAATCCGTGCCGGGTTCCGCGCGCTCGATCGCAGCGACGCCCAGGCCTTGATCCACGTGGGGACCAACCTGCCGGTGTCGGCCATCACCGACGAGATCGAGGCGGCGCATGGCAAGCCCTTGATCGGGGTGAATGTGGCGACCTACTGGCAAGCCTTGCGGCGGGTCGGTATTCTTGATCCATTACCCGGCTTCGGCATTCTGGCGCGCGAGCACTGAAGCCGGCGCAGCGGCCTGGGCGTGCAATGGCGCGCGGCCCCGCTTGTTCCCGACCAGCAATTACCCAGAGGCGAGTTCCCCATGGCAAATCCCCGAGTTCCCTACAGCCTTTCCAACGAGCGGCCACGGCTTGCCGCGCCGCTCGTAGGCGGCAAGCCCAAGCCCCTGATCGTGCATGTGGTGGTCAACGTCGAGCACTGGCGTTTCGAAGAGCCGATGCCGCGCAAGATCATCACGCCGCCGCACGGCAAGGAAACCGAGCCCGACGTGCCGAATTTTTCGTGGGCCGATTACGGCATGCGCGCCGGCCTGCCGCGCATCATGAGTGCGCTGGCCGCGCGCGGCATCCCGGCCTCCACCAGTTTCAACGCCGGCGTGATCGACGCCTATCCGCGCGCAGCCGAAGCCATGCGCCAAGCCGGCTGGGAATTCATCGGTCACGGCATGCACCAGAAAACCCTGAATGCCGCAGCCGGCGGCGCGCAAGCGGAACGCGAATTGATCGAAGCCTGTCTCGACAAGGTGGCGGCCTTCACCGGCCACCGGCCGCGCGGCTGGCTCTCCCCGGGCTTGCGCGAAACCTACGACACCCCCGACGTACTCAAGGCCTGCGGCATCGACTACGTGTGCGACTGGGTGATCGATGACTTGCCGGACTGGATGACCACCAAAGCGGGGCCCCTGATCGCCATGCCTTATAACCTGGAAATCAACGATAGCATCATCTACGCCGTCGAAAAACATGCCTCGCCCGAGATGTATCAGCGCGTGGTCGACACCGTTGCGGCCTTCGAGCCCGAATTGAAGACCCAGCCGCGGGTGCTGGCACTGGGCCTGCACCCACACCTGATCGGCGTGCCGCATCGGATCGGCTATCTCGACAAAATACTCGACCTTCTGGCCGCCCGCGACGACGTGGTGTTCATGCAAGGCGCACAGATCGCCGACTGGTTCAAATCCGTTTGCCCCGCCCACTGACAACAAAGGAGTTTTCACCATGGATCTAGGACTCAAAGGCAAGAGCGTACTCATCACCGGCGCTTCCAAAGGCATCGGCCTGGCGTGTGCCCAGGCGTTCGCCGCCGAAGGCTGCGCGCTGCATCTGGCGTCGCGTGACCCGGCGCGGCTGGAAGCCGCCAAGGCGGAAATCCTGGCGCAGCACCAGGTCGACATCCGTGTGCATGCGGTCGACCTGTCCAAGCCGGGTTCAGCCAAGGCGCTGGCGCAGGCCTGCGGCACCATCGACGTGCTGGTCAACAACGCCGGCGCCATTCCCGGTGGCTCGGTCGAGGCGATCGACGAAGCGCGCTGGCGCGAGGCCTGGGACCTGAAAGTGTTTGGCTACATCAACATGACGCGCGAAATCCTGCCGCCGATGATGCAGCGCAAAAGCGGCGTCATCGTCAACGTGATCGGCCTGGCGGGCGCCAAGCCCAGCTTCGACTACATTTGCGGCGCCACCGGCAACGCCGCGCTGATCGCCTTCACCAAGGGCATCGGCGCGGGCGCCACCAATCATGGCGTGCGCGTGCTGGGCGTGAATCCAACCGCCACCCGCACCGATCGCATCATCACGCTCTCCAAGGCGCGCGCCAAGACCACACTGGGCGACGAGTCGCGCTGGGAGGAGTTGCTGACCAACATGCCCTTCGGCCGCATCGCCGAGGCCCGCGAAGTGGCCGACGTGGTGCTGTACTGCGCGTCGGACCGCGCGTCTTACTTGAGCGGGACTGTGATCGACATCGACGGCGGGCAACTGTATCGGTAGACGTCTGCGCGGAGCAGTGAGGCAGGTCCGCAGCGTGTGGAGCAGATGGCGCCCTGCGCGCGCTGGTTCGCTTCGCCACGCCTGTTTCGGCGTTTTTCAAACGGGCAAGGGAGCGAAACAAAATATTGCGCTTTGGCCAGCGGCGCGCATGCGGCTATGGCTACAATGCATCACGTTATTTCGATTGGGTGAACAACATGGCAAACGCCCCGGATTTCGAAACATTGAAGCAATTGTCTGAGACTGACCCGCAAGCGTATTTCGCCGATCGGGCGCGTCTCATTGAAGCGTTTTTCGAGTCAGTACCTGCTGAGCGGCGCGAAGCCTTGCGCAGCTTTCAGGCGCAAATCGATGCCGTGCGGGCGTCGGCCGGCACGCCTGGGAAGGCGGTCGAGAACCTGATGGGCATGCTGTCCGACCATTTGGGCGCCCTGCTCGGATACACCGCGCAAATGGCCCGGGAGGCGCAGCTTTTGCGGGCCGCCGGTCACCTGCAACGCTAGCGTCTGGCGCCTAAATCGTGCTTGTTGCGGGTGCTTTTGACATCGGCGCGAATGGCCGGATGCGGTCGGCTCCGATCTTGCCTGAACGTGGCTTTCGTGTCTGCCGTAGGCAACGACACATTAATCCGTAACGCGTAAAACGTAAGTAGGCGCTAACATTTTTTGTCCTGAGCGCATGGCTTGAATGACCGATGTGCCGAAATGCGGAACTTTTTGTTGCAATGCACAATTCAATGTTCGGTGAGGCAGCCAAATTGGCCTTGCCTCATCCCCGAACTCAAGGAAAATGGGCATGCAGTTCCCCGTGATTCGCCAACTCACCGATCCCGACCGCCGGCATTTGCGCCCGCACTTCAAGGTGCTTGACGCCACCGACCGGCGCTTGCGTTTCGGCGCCGCCCTCGATGATGCGGCGATCGACCGCTATGTCGACCT
>JAYVWK010000302.1:0-2699 GCA_043786185.1 Burkholderiales bacterium | reverse complement strand
GTGGCGAAACCGATTGCCAGCACCAGGTAGACCGCCACCGCGCCCGCATAGATGCGGCCGTGCCAGGCCGGGCGCGCGAAGAACCCGATCAGCGCGGCGCCGAGCAATCCGCCGACGCCATCGCTACTGGCAAGCAGGCCCACTCCTTTGGGATCAAGGTGCAGATAATCGGTGCCGATGATCGGCACCATGCTCAAGAAAGGCCAGCCGAAGATGTTGAAAATCACCGTGATCACGAACACGCCGATCAGCCGCCGGTCGCTGCGCAGCCAGGCTAAGCCTTCGCGCATGCTGGCGGCGAACGACAGGCGATCCGTGCGCACCGATGCATGACGTACACCGACCCGCAAGGCCGCGGCAAGGCTTACGCAATAGAGCGCCGCGCCAACCCAGAATACGCTCGCAATCCCGTACCGGGCCAGCAGAAAGCCGCCAAGCGCCGGACCGAAAATGCGGCTCGCGTTGCTGGTGGCCACATCGATTGCCATGGCCGACGCCATGCGCTCCTGTCCGGCGACGTCGCCCACCATGATGCGACGCACCGGATTGTCGGCCGCCCAGCAGATGCCATTGATGAAGCAGGCCACCGCCAAGTGCCAGACCTTGATCGCATCGAGGCTGGCCAATACGCCAAGCACAAGCACGCTTGCCATCGAAACAAGCACCATCGCAATCAGCGCGTGACGCCGCTCGACACGGTCGGCGGCAACGCCTAAAAATGCGCCGAACAAGCCCATCGGAACCAGCCGCAGCATGCTGAGCAGGGCGACTACGAAGGCCGACCCGGTCACTTGGTAGGCGAACAAGCCGAAGGCCAGCATTTCGAGCCAGCGCACCAGGTTGGCAATGAATCCGATCAGCCAGAGTCGCCGGAAGTCCGGCAACGACAACAACCCCTGGTTGCGAAGGGTTACGCCGGCCATTTAAGCCTGGCGCCTTTTCAGACCCAGATAGGTCTCGATCACCCGCGGATTCCGCGACAGCTCGGATGCCAGGCCTTCGATACTGATCGCGCCGTTCTCCAGCACATAGCCATAGTCGGCCACCTGCAGCGCGGCGCGCGCATTCTGCTCGACCAACAGAATGGCCACGCCGGTATTGCGCAATTCCGCAATGATCTGAAAAATCTCGCGCACGATCAGTGGCGCCAGCCCCAGGCTGGGCTCATCGAGCATCAGAAGTCGCGGTTTGGCCATCAATGCGCGGCCCAGCGCCAGCATCTGGCGCTCGCCGCCCGACAGGGTCTCGGCGCGCTGCGCGCGGCGTTCCAGCAGTCGCGGGAAGCGTGCGTACACCGCGTCCAGATCGGCATCGACGTCGCGCTCGCCGCGCCGAATGCGCGTGAAGGCGCCCAGGCGCAGGTTGTCGTGCACCGGCATGTCGCCGAACAGTTCACGCTTTTCGGGCACCAGGCTCATGCCTGCGGCAACGCGCGCTTCCACATCCGTGTCGGCCAAATTGCCACCCTTGTAGCGCACCGTACCCGTAGACGACAGCAGCCCCATGATTGCCCCCAGCAGAGTGGTCTTGCCGGCGCCATTCGGGCCGATCACCGTGACAATGCTGCCGGGTTCGACCGTGAGGCTGGCGCGATGCAGGCCTTCCACCTTGCCGTACAGCACGCGCAAATCGCTGACTTCCAGGATCGCGCTCATTCGACACCGCCCAGATAGGCTTGCAGCACTTTGGGGTCGGCCTGGATTTCGGCCGGCACACCCTCGGCCAGCTTGGCGCCAAAATCCATCACCACCAGTCGATCCACCAGCCCCATGACGAAATCCATGTCGTGTTCCACCAGCAGGATGGTCATGCCCTCGGCGCGCAGCTTCCTGAGCAGGTCGGCCAGCGCCTCTTTCTCGGCATAGCGCAGCCCGGCGGCGGGCTCATCGAGCAACAACAGGATCGGATCGGCGCACAGGGCGCGTGCGATCTCGACGATGCGCTGCTGGCCCAGCGCCAGGCTGCCGGCGGGTTCGGCCAGGTGCGCTCCCAGCCCTACCCGCGCAAGCTGCGTTGCGGCCTCGGCAAGCAAGCGCGCCTCTTCACCTCGATCTAAGCGCAGCATCGCAGAAACCGTTCCGCGTTCGCCGCGCAGGTGCGCGCCAAGCGCCGCGTTTTCCAGCACCGACATGTTGCCGATCAGGTTGACATGCTGAAAGGTGCGGCATAGCCCGAGGCGCGCGATGCCGCGCGAGGGCAAATGCTCGATGCGCTGGCCGCGAAACAGGATCTCGCCGCGATCGCATTTGAGAACGCCGGTCACCAGGTTGAACATGGTGCTTTTTCCCGCGCCATTGGGCCCGATCAAACCGAGGATTTCACCGCTGTTGAGTTCGAACGACAGCCGGTCGACCGCCAGCAGACCGCCAAAGCGCTTCTCGGCCGCCCGCACTTCCAGCAAAGTGGTGCCGCCCGCCGGTTGCGCGCGCCGCGCAAGCGGTGCCGCCGTGCTCGAAATCTTGAGGGGCGCAGGCGTCGGCAGGAAACGTGCGAACACCGGCAACAAGCCGTTGCGGGCACGATGCAAGAGCACTAAGATCAGGAAGCCGAACACCACGATTTCGTAGTTTCCGGTACCCCCGAAAAGTTTGGGCAGGAGATCCTGCAACCATTCCTTGAGCACCGTGAGGATGGTAGCCCCGAGCACCGCGCCCCACACCTGGGTGGCGCCGCCGATCACCGCCATGAACAGGTAATCG
>JAYVWK010000301.1:0-5102 GCA_043786185.1 Burkholderiales bacterium | reverse complement strand
CGCGGCCACCGGCGCTGGAAAAAGAAAAAGACCTGGCGCTAAGCGGTTCCCCGCCGCGCCGACCGCCCTTGGCCGCTTGCCGCGTCCCCGCCTACCTTGTCCCCCGTCGCGTCCGCGCTGATATCGATCCTGCTGTGGTCGTCCGCCGCATGGCTGAGCTTAAAGCTGGCCCACATTCCACCGTTCCTGCTGGTGGGTGCCAGCCTTTTGATCGGCGCGGCCTGCGGCTTGCCGCGCATTGCCGACTGGCGCGCGGCGACGCCGCGCCTGCTCGCCCTGGGTGTCTACGGCCTGTTCGGCTTTCACTTGTGCCTGTTCATCGCGCTGCGCAGCGCGCCGCCGATCGAAGCCAACCTCATCAACTATTTGTGGCCGCTGTTGATCGTGGTATTGGCGCCCTTGATCGTGCCGGGTGTACGCCTGACCGTACGTCACGTATGCGCCGCGCTGCTGGGCTTCGGCGGCGCGCTCTTGCTTTCCACCGGTGGCAAGTTCGAGATCGATGAGCGCTATCTGTTCGGCTACGCATGTGCGCTGGCGTCGGCCTTGATCTGGGCCACCTACTCGCTCTTGACACGACGCATGCCGGCGTTTCCGACCGGCACGGTCGGCGCCTTTTGCGCACTATCCGGCGTATTGTCTTTGTTGTGCCACTTTCTCTGGGAGCCGGCGGTACGTTTCGCGGCAAGCGACTGGTTCTGGCTGGCGGCCCTCGGCATCGGCCCGCTGGGCCTGGCTTTCTACACCTGGGATGCGGCGATGAAGCGCGGCGACCCGCGCGTGATCGGCACGCTCGCCTATCTCACGCCCCTGCTTTCCACGCTTTGGCTGGCGCTGTCCGGGGCCGGACACCTGGGCCCGCTTGCACTGCTGGCGATGTGCGCCATCGTGGGCGGCGCCGTGCTCGGCGCATGGCCGGCTAAGCGAACCTGATTTCAAGCAGGGGAATGTGGCGAGGCGGGCGAGGCGGGCGAGGCGCGCGATGCGCGCGAGGCGCGCGATGCGCGCGCGTTGCTACAATTGACGCTTACGTAAACGTAAAGAAGGCCAGCCGCAGGCAGGCCACAGGAGACCCATGGCAGCCCTAGCTACCGCCATCAACACCCGCAGCCCTGAATACGCGGCCAACGCGGCCGCACTGAAAACCGCAGTCGACGACCTCAAGGCCTTAGTGGCTACGGTCGCGCACGGTGGCTCGGAAGATGCACGCAAGAAGCATGTGGGGCGCGGCAAGCTGCTGCCGCGCGAGCGGGTCGAACAACTGCTTGACCCCGGCAGCGCCTTCCTCGAATTTTCGCAACTGGCGGCCCACAACATGTATCACAACGCCGCGCCCGGCGCGGGTGTGATCACCGGTATCGGCCGGGTGTCGGGCCGCGAATGCGTGATCGTGTGCAACGACGCCACGGTCAAGGGCGGCACCTATTTCCCGATGACGGTGAAAAAGCACGTGCGGGCGCAGGAGGTCGCCGGCGAGAACAACCTGCCCTGCGTTTACTTGGTCGATTCCGGTGGCGGCAACCTGCCGACGCAGGAGGATGTGTTTCCCGATCGTGACCATTTCGGACGCATTTTCTATAACCAGGCCAACCTGTCGGCGCGCGGCATTCCGCAAATCGCGGTGGTGATGGGGTCCTGCACCGCCGGCGGCGCCTATGTGCCGGCGATGAGCGACGAGACCATCATCGTGAAGAACCAGGGCACGATCTTTCTGGGCGGGCCACCCTTGGTCAAGGCGGCTACCGGCGAGGTGGTGAGCGCCGAGGAACTGGGCGGCGGCGACGTGCATACGCGGGTGTCCGGCGTGGCCGACCATCTGGCGAAAAACGATGCGCACGCACTGGCGATCGCCAGACGCATTGTCGGCAACCTCAATCGGGTCAAGGCGCCGGCGCTTGAAATCGCCGACCCGCGCGAACCACTCTATGCGGCCGAGCAAATCTACGGCGTGGTGTCGGCCGAGTCACGCAAACCCTACGACGTGCGCGAAGTGATCGCGCGCATCGTCGACGGCTCGGAGCTCGACGAATTCAAGGCGCGCTACGGCACGACGCTGGTGACCGGTTTTGCGCGGATTTATGGCATGCCGGTCGGCATCATCGCCAACAACGGCATCCTGTATTCGGAGTCGGCCTTGAAGGGTGCGCATTTCATCGAGTTGTGTGCGCAGCGCGGCATTCCGCTCCTGTTCCTGCAGAACATCACCGGCTTCATGGTCGGCAAGAAGTATGAGTCCGGCGGCATCGCGCGCGACGGCGCCAAGCTTGTGACCGCGGTGGCAACCGCCAAGGTACCGAAATTCACCGTGATCATCGGCGGCAGTTTCGGCGCCGGCAACTACGGCATGTGCGGCCGCGCCTACAGCCCGCGCTTCCTGTGGATGTGGCCCAATGCGCGTATCTCGATCATGGGCGGTCCGCAGGCGGCTTCGGTCCTGGCCACCGTGAAGCGCGAAGGCATCGAGGCCCGGGGCGGCGCCTGGAGCGCCCAAGAAGAGGCGGATTTCAGGAAGCCTATCCTCGAGCAATACGAGCACCAGGGCCACCCGTATTACGCCAGCGCACGCCTGTGGGACGACGGCGTGATCGATCCGGTGGATACCCGCCGCGTGCTGGGGTTGGCGATGTCGGCGGCCCTCAATGCGCCGATCGAGAAAACCACCTTCGGCGTATTCCGCATGTAGTCCGTTTTCCAAGATATCGAGATGCCAAAGATCACCACGCTTGAAATCGAAATCCGCAATCACGTCGGCATCGTCTGGTTGCACCGGCCGCAGATTCACAATGCGCTCAATGATGTTGTGCTGGGCGAACTCAAGACGGTGCTCAAGTCCCTGGAGAAAGACAAGGGCGTACGGGCCATCGTGCTGGGGGGGCACGGCAAATCGTTTTGCGCCGGCGGCGACCTCAACTGGATGAAAAAGACCGCCACTTATACCAAGGCGCAAAACCTCAAGGACGCCGCCGGCTTGGCCGAGACCCTGTGGGTGTTGGCCAGCCTGGCCAAGCCGACGGTCGCGCGCGTGCACGGCAACGCCTATGCCGGTGGCATGGGCTTAGTCGCGGCTTGCGACATCGCGGTGGCGTCGACCGATGCGGTGTTCTGCCTGTCCGAAGTGCGTCTGGGGCTGGTTCCGGCGACCATTTCACCCTATGTGATACGCGCCATGGGCGAGCGCATGGCGAGCCGCTACTTTCTCACCGCCGAAACATTCGATGCCGCCGAGGCCTATCGCATCGGCTTCGTGCAGGAACTGTGTCTGCCCGGCGATCTGGATGGTCGGGTCAATGACATTCTCGGGCATCTGGTTGTGGCCGGCGCGCGCGCGGTGGCTGAATCGAAGAAACTGATTGCGCTAGCAGGCGCTACCCGCATCACGCCGGCAATTCGCGCCGAGACCGCGAAACGCATCGCCGACGCCCGCGCCTCGGCCGAAGGTCGCGAGGGCGTGGCCTCGTTTCTGGAAAAGCGCAGGCCCAAGTGGGTCAGCGAACTCAAACTGGACGGCCTGTGATGTTCAAGAAAATCCTGATCGCCAATCGTGGCGAGATCGCGTGCCGCGTCGCCGCGACCGCACACGGACTGGGCATCCGCACCGTTGCGGTGTATTCGGACGCCGACGCCGACGCCAAGCATGTTGCCGACTGCGATGAGGCTTACCGACTGGGCCCACCGCCGGCGCGCGAAAGCTACTTGCGCGGCGATCTGATCATCGAGATCGCGAAAAAAGCCGGCGCCGAAGCGATTCATCCGGGGTACGGCTTTCTTTCAGAGAATGCGGATTTCGCCCTGGCCTGCGCTCAGGCTGGATTGGTGTTCATCGGCCCGCCGCCGACCGCGATTCGTGCCATGGGCCTGAAGGCGCAATCCAAGCAGCTGATGGAAAAAGCCGGTGTGCCCTTGACCCCCGGCTACCACGGCAGCGACCAGGATCCCGACCTGCTGGCACGCGAGGCGGACAAGATCGGCTATCCGGTGCTGATCAAGGCCTCCGCTGGCGGTGGCGGCAAGGGCATGCGGGTGGTCGAGAAGGCGGCCGACTTTGCCGCCGCATTGGCGTCGTGCAAGCGCGAGGCGAGCTCGTCGTTTGGCGACGCCGCGGTGCTGATCGAAAAGTACCTGACGCGGCCGCGGCACATCGAGATCCAGGTGTTTGCCGATACCCATGGCAACTGCGTCCATCTGTTCGAACGCGATTGCTCGGTGCAACGCCGGCACCAGAAGGTGCTGGAAGAAGCGCCGGCGCCGGGCATGACCGAAGAGCGGCGCGCGGCGATGGGCAAGGCCGCGGTCGACGCGGCTCTTGCCGTGGGCTATGTGGGTGCGGGCACGGTCGAATTCATCGCCAACCAGGACGGCACTTTCTTCTTCATGGAAATGAATACCCGCCTGCAGGTCGAGCATCCGGTGACCGAGGAAATCACCGGGCTGGACTTGGTCGAGTGGCAATTGCGTGTGGCTGCCGGTGAGCCCCTGCCGCTGCTTCAGGAGGAACTGGCGATCAGCGGGCATGCGATCGAGGCACGCATTTACGCCGAGAATCCTGCAAAGAACTTTCTGCCTTCGATCGGCACCATCACCCACATGCGCATGCCGGTGGATGACGGTCACGGCGCGGTGCGCATCGATTCAGGCGTGCGCTGTGGCGACACCATCAGCCCGAATTACGATCCGATGATCGCCAAGCTGATTGTCTGGGGCGAAGACCGCGCGCGCGCCTTGGCCGGGATGGCCAGCGCGCTGCGTGAATGCGAGATCGCCGGCCTTGCCACCAATGTGGAGTTTCTGGGCCGGGTGATCGACTCGCAGGCGTTCGCATCTGGAGATCTGGATACCGGCCTGATCGAACGCAATCGGGCCGAATTGCTGCCGTCAAGCGTGACCGTGCCGCCGCAGGCGCTGATCGCCGCCGCCTTCATGGTGCATGCCGGCGACTTGCCGGCGACCGGCCCGACGAATGGTTCGCCATGGGACGTGCGCGATGGCTGGCGCATGAACCTGACCTCTACGCGTACTCTGATGTTCAAGTCCGGTGCGGCGACCCGAGCGGTGAGTATCGAATATGGCCGCGCTGGCGCCACGCTCATGTGTGATGGTTTCGG
>JAYVWK010000300.1:0-4365 GCA_043786185.1 Burkholderiales bacterium | reverse complement strand
ATCTCGGTGCGGAAGCTTGATTCCAGAATGCGCGACGCCAGGCCGGTTTCCTTGCCGGCCGAGCCGGCGGCGAATTCCGCCACCACCGCGCCGATCAGGCTCAAGCCGCCGGCCACCTTGAGGCCGGCGATGAAATACGGCAGCGCGCTCGGAATCAACAAACAACGCAGGCGCTGCCACGGACTGGCGCGATACAGCGTGAACAGGTCGCGCAGGTTGTGATCGGCCGAACGCAGGCCGATGACGGTATTCGAGAGAATCGGAAAAAACGCCACGATCCAGGCGCAGAACAGGAGCGCTGCGGTGGTGCTGTCGATGTAAATCAGGATCAGCGGCGCGATCGCCACGATCGGCGTCACCTGCAGGATGATGGCGAAGGGAAACAGCGAGACCTCGACCCACTTCGACAACGCGAACATGATCGCGAGCAGCACGCCGCCGGCGACGGCGAGAAACAGCGCGCCGAAGGTGATCTTCATGGTGAAGACCCATGAGGTCATGAGCGACCCGAGGTTGTCCCACAGGGTTTGCAGCACCAAGAGCGGCCCGGGCAATATGTAGTGCGGGATCGCGTTGATGCGCACCACCGCCTCCCAGCCGATCAAGGCGGCCGCGAAGATCAAAAGCGGGACGCCGATGCGCACCGCGCGCGAATCGGCGACCGCTCGTGGGCGATTCGAGTTTTCGCTCATGTTGAACCCTGGCCCGCGCCGTGCAGCGCGTTGGACACCTCGATGCACCACTGGCTATAACGCGGCGTGTTGCGAAACGCATCACCACGCGGATAGGGTTCGTCGATCGCGATGTCGGCGATCACCCGCCCAGGGCGCGCGGCCATCACCACGATGCGGCTCGACAGGTAAACCGATTCATACACGCTGTGGGTGACGAAGATGGTGGTGAATCCGAGTTCCTGCCACACCCGCAAGGTGTCGTTGTTGAGCTTGAAGCGGGTCATTTCGTCGAGCGCGGCGAACGGTTCATCCATCAGGAGAAGCTTGGGGCCGGTCACCATGGCGCGCGCGATCGACACGCGCATCTTCATGCCGCCGGAAAGCTCGCGCGGATACACGTGCGCGAAAGCTTCAAGGCCAACGTCGGCCAGCGCGCCTTCGACCACCGGGCGCGCAGCGGCACGCGACAGGCCCTTCAATTGCAGCGGCAGCCAGACGTTGTCGAATACCGGCGCCCACGGCATCAGGGTCGGCTCCTGGAACACGAAACTCAACTCGTGCGCATGGTCGGTGCCGGCCGGCGTCTGCGGCCAGTCGATGCGGCCGCCGGTCACCGGCGCGAGGCCCGCGATCATGCGTAGCGCGGTGCTCTTGCCACACCCGGAAGGCCCGAGAAAGCTGACGAACTCGCGTTCGCGAATGGAAAGCGTCAGGCCCTTGAGCGCCTGGGTGCCGTTGGCATAGCGCTTCTCGACCTGATCGAGGCAAATCAGATCACTCATGCCGCATAGGGCGCGGGCGCGGCCGTGAGGGTGTCCGGCGGCAGTTGCGCGATCTCGCCCAACAGCGCGGCGAAGCGCCGGCCAACGAAGTCGAGCGCGGCGCGCCCGGTTTCGGCAGTGGCGGCAAGCGCGTTGCCGGCAGCCCCTTGGGGATTCAAGTCCTGCATCTGCCAGCCCAGCTTGGCGGCCTGGCCATTGCCCAAGAGCGCGAATTTCGCAGCGCGCGCTTCGCTTGAAGAAACGAAATTCTCGGCCAGGCGCATGTCGACCAATTGGGGGGTGAGCGCCAGCATCATCGCGGTTTCAAGTTCGCCGGCATGGATGCCAAAGCGCATTTCGTGATCGCTGATCAGGCCATCCGGCAGGCCCAGGCCATACCAGTTGCAGGCCAATACCATCATGTCATGCCTGGCGCGCAAATCACGTGCCACGATATCCATGATTGACACTTGGCCGCCATGCGAATTGAACAACACCAGTTTCCTGACACCACTGGCCGCCACGCAGGCACCGATCTCCATCCAGTTGGCGACAAGCGTGCCGGCCGAGAGCGACAGCGTGCCCGGAAAACGCGCATGCTCATTGCTCTTGCCGATTTGCTGGGTCGGCAGGAACAGGGCGCCGACTTCAGCCCCAATGTGTGGCAGGCTTGCTCCGATCACGCCGTTGATGATGGTGGTATCCACCGCTACGGGCAGGTGCGGACCGTGCTGCTCGATGGCCGCAACTGGCAGCACAGCCACGAGATCCTCGGCACGCAGTTGCGCGAATTCACGCGCGGTGTAGTCGGCCCAGAAGCGGCTTTTGTATGGCATGGCGAGCATCCGTAAAGGTTCGCCCGATTATAATCAGCGCCTCTCGCACCAGCGCAAAGCCGCTGCGCAAACCACTCGGCCGACGAACCTGCAGCGCATCAGCGCACTGCCAGCTTCTATGGCGCCGCCTGCAGCTCGACCAACAGGGCACCGGCACTGACCTGTGCCCCGTGTTCTATCAGCACCTGCTTGACGATTGCGTCCATCGGCGCTGTCGACGGGTGCTCCATTTTCATCGCCTCTAGTGTAAACAAGGGGGCTCCTTTTTCGACCCGCTGCCCGGCGCTTACAAACAGGGCCACGATGCGGCCCGCCATCGGCGCGCGCATCAGGCCGGCCGAGGCGCTGTCGGCCGCGGCAGCGGCAGCCAGCGAGCGATCCGTGATGATGGTCTGCACGCCGGCGCTGCTGGCGTACAGGTGATCGCCTTCAAGCGCGAAAGCGATCGACTCACGCCCGTTGCCGCCGGACACGCGCCCCTGCCCGGCCGCCCATTCGAGCAACTCGAACTCCTCGACCGTGCCGTCGCAACTCAAACGATAACGGGCGCCGCCCAATGCCTGCAAGGCAACCGCCGCCTCGATGTCATCGATCACCAATTTGAGGTTCACCGGCCAGGGCATGGGCAAGGCCAGCGCTCGCGGATCGTGGCCATGGCGCGCGGCGCGCGCGCAATAGGCGACCAGTGCGGCCAGGGTCGGGCGCATGGCTTGGCTTTCGGCCAAAAGCGCCGGCAAATGGCGTCCGACGAAGCCGGTAGTGGCCTCGCCGGCCACGAAGGTCTCATGCGCCAGCGCCGCTGCCAGAAACGCCTGGTTGGTGCGCACCCCGAGCACCTGTGCGGCACGCAGTCCGCGCCCCAGGCGCTGGCGTGCATCGTCGCGATCCGCGCCATGGGCGACGAACTTGGCAATCATCGAATCATAGTAAGGCGGGACGTGCGATCCGCTTCTAAGCGCATGATCGACCCGCAGGTCGCTGCAGGCATCAATGTTCCAGGTAAGCAGCGTGCCGCTTTGCGGCAGGAAGTCGCGCGCCGGATCCTCGGCACACAGCCTTGCTTCAATCGCGTGACCGCCATTTTCGAAGCGCTTGAGGATGGCTTCCTGCGAGGTTTCCGGCAGCGCCTCGCCGCGCGCCACGCGAATCTGCCATTCGACCAGGTCGTAGCCGGTCGTAGCCTCGGTCACCGGGTGCTCCACCTGCAGGCGGGTATTCATTTCCATGAAATAGAAATGCTGGTGGGCGTCGAGCAGGCATTCGATGGTGCCGGCACCACGGTATTTGATGGCACGCGCCGCCGCCACCGCCATCGCACCCATGCGGCGCCGCAGGTGATGCCCGTCCGCCCCGGCAAAGGCGGGCGAAGGCGCCTCCTCGATCAGCTTCTGGTGGCGCCGCTGCACCGAACAATCGCGCTCGCCTAAGTGCACCACATGCCCATGGTCGTCGGCGAACACCTGGATTTCGATATGGCGTGGCAGGGTGATCGCCTTCTCCAGCAGCACCGTCGATGAACCGAAGGCTGCGCGCGCCTCCGAGCAGGCGCTGGTCAATGCGGCCTGGAAATCTTCCTGCGCTTCAACCCGGCGCATGCCGCGCCCGCCGCCGCCGGCGGTGGCCTTGATCATCAGCGGATAGCCGATGCGCCGCGCTTCGGCTTTGAGGGTGGCGTCGGTCTGGTCGTCGCCGTCATAGCCCGGCACGCAGGGCACATCGGCTGCGCGCATCAGGCGCTTGGCTTCGCCCTTGTCACCCATCGCACGCATGGCCGAAGGTGGCGGGCCGATCCAGATCAGGCCGGCATCGATCGCGCTGTCGGCAAAATTCGCGTTCTCGGCTAAGAAGCCGTAGCCGGGATGCAGCGCTTCGGCGCCGCTGGCACGCGCGGCGGCGACAATCGCCTTGCTATCCAGATACGAATCAATCGGGCGCGGCGGGCCGATGCGAACGGCAGCGTCGGCGAATCGCACATGGGCGGCATCGGCATCGGCGTCGGAATACACCGCGATCACGCGATGGCCCATGCGCCGCGCGGTGCGCATCACCCGCAACGCGATCTCGCCGCGATTGGCAACCAGAATGGCATTGAAC
>JAYVWK010000299.1:0-3334 GCA_043786185.1 Burkholderiales bacterium | reverse complement strand
CTCGAAAAGGGCATCAAGCTCGATGGCCTGGGTGGCGTGCGTTACATGTATCACGAGCCCTGCCACACGCCGATGAAGACCTACAAGGCCACCGAGGTGGTCAATCAGCTGATGGGGCAGAAGGTCGATCTCAACGAACGCTGCTGCGGCGAATCGGGAACGCTCGCGGTGACGCGCCCCGATATCTCCACCCAGGTACGTTTTCGCAAAGAGGAAGAGATGCAGAAAGGGGTCGAACAGATTCGAGCAGCCGGGCACGCGGGCGCAGTGAAGATCCTGACCTCCTGCCCTTCCTGCCTGCAGGGCTTGTCGCGCTTTCGCAACGACGCCGATGCCGATGCCGACTACATCGTGGTTGAAATCGCACGCTACGTGCTGGGCGAAAAGTGGCTGCCTGAATATGTCGCTACAGCCAACGCTGGTGGCATCGAACGGGTCCTGTTATAGCGCCGGCATGGCTGCCGGGTGGATGTCGTAAACAGGCCGGACGCTACTGCCAGTTGGATAAAGGCGCGCCTTTGGGTTAGGATGCGCACTTGGGTGATTTCACTGAATTCGCGCGCAGATGCTTGATCTGCAAGGATAATACTGAAGTCGTGCCGGCCCTCTGAGCGGCCTTTGAGCTGAACGACCAATGAGTCTGCAATTTCAACTTCCCGCACTCTCGGGCGATGCGCATCCGGTCTTCGCCAATGGGAAGGCGTGCGCGGAGTGGGTCGAGGCGCTGCCGTTGACCAATCCGGCCACTGCACAGGCGCAGTTGCGGGCACAGATCAATCTGTTGCCAAGTGCCGGATTCAAGCCGGCCGTGTTGTTCGAGCTTCTCGAGCAACTACGCACGCCCTTATTGTTCGTGCAGACCGAAGCCGCCCGGAAATTTGCCTTTCGGCCCCTGCCGCTGGCCGATTTCGAAGCCGGTGCCTGTGCCGCGTCGCTCGATCTTTGGCGCGTTTTCGGATTGTGTTGGCAGGTGTGCGTGCAGTCGGCGCTCGACGCCCCCGATGGGCAAAAAGGGTACGCTGCCACGGTGTGCCAGCGTGCGCTCGACGTGCAGGCGCGATTGCTGCTGGACGCGTCCCATGCCGGCACGGAATTGGCGGGTGCCGACTGGCTGCTGCTGCACAAACTGTATCGTGCCGCCGAGCAGATGGGGATTGCCACCGAGAAGGTCAAGGACGCCCAATTGCGCGAGATAGGCGCCACCAATTGCAGCGCCACCTATGCGCGACCTGTGCTCTTGGTGCTGGGTGCGCCCGGCGACTGGGGCGCTCGCCAGTCGCAACAAGTGGCGCGCTTGATGGAGCGCCTGGCAATCAAAATTGTGATCAGTTCCGACCCACCGGCGAATCCGACCAAGCCGCCGGTCGTAGTCGACCTCGCGGCGGCGCACGGCGGCTTTCGACCGCAGACCTCCGCCGGCGCTCCGGGTGCCGATGTTCGCTATCTAGACATCAGCGAACTCTCGCTTTCAATCAAGAACCGGATCAATCTTTTGCGCAAGGGCAAGAGCCCGGCAAGCCTGGGATTGGGCGAAGACAGCACCATGCCGGCGGTCGAGCAGTTGCTGATCGCGCTATACAAGCACTGGGGCGATGGTCGTGCCGGCCGCGAACAGGCACGGCGTCCGTCCAGCGGGCGAGCCCTGATGGCCTGCGGCTTCGACGCGATTCACTACTACGTGTCGGGCAAGCCATTCAAGCAGCCGGGACAACCGACTGAACTTTCCTCACGCCAACGCCAGGAAATCGCCACCTTCGGCCGGGTGTCCACCCGCGACGATGACCAGCACAGCCTGATTCAGGGTTTCACTCTCGAAGACTGGACTATGCATGACGAGAGTGTTGCCGGCTTGCGCCTGGTGCGGGCAGCCGGCGTGCACGGCGCCAGACTGTCGGCCGGCCAGTTGCTGGCAATTCGGCCGTCCAATGCGCACACTTTCATCATGGGCGTGGTGCGCTGGGCGCAGGTGCAAGGCAACGGCGACCTGATGATAGGAGTCAAGTCGCTGCCGGGCGCGCCCACAGCAGTGGCTGTGCGCGCCACGGGGCTCAACGCGGGTGCTGAAAAGTACCAGCCGGCGCTGCTGCTGCCGGTTCTCCGGGCGCTGCAGTCGACTTCCTCTGTGCTGCTGCCGGCGGGTTGGTTCAAGCCCGACCGTGTGCTTGATATGCACGCCGAACAGCGTGCAACGATCAAGCTCCAGGGTCTTGAGGAGCGCGGTGCGGATTTCGAGCGCTGCAGTTTCAGCGGCACCTAGTCGCCCTCAGGCGGTCGCCGGCGTGTTCGTATTGCCGATCCTGGTCAACGACTAGATCGCGACGCAGTTCGAGGTGGAACGCATCGGGGACTCGCTGGAAGTCATCGACCAGATTTACGCCATTTCGGGGGAGCGCAGGCTAACGCGGGCGGTGGTGGCGATCAGCCAGGCGACGCGCAACGTGACCTACGCTTGAGGCCGCGGTCGCGGCATGGCTTCAGGCATCGGTCGTCAAATTATGCTGTTGTCATTTGATCGAAACACGGCTAATATGACAAAAGCATAATTCATGCAAGTCACGCACGGCTCGCTCGCGCGTCGCGTCGGGACCTGCGAAAGGCGGAGCCAGCCATGCAGTCGACCGAGATGATGTTGGGCAAGACCAGCGGAGTTGCCACGGCCAAAATCGCGAAGCAGTGGCTGTGCGACCTGCCGATATCGGATGCGCGCAGCGCGCATCACGCTGTTTCCGCGCTATTGCGTGATCTGACCGAGGATGCGCCGGGGGCGCACGTGCGACTGGAGATTCTGGAGACGGTGCGCGGGCATATCGCGGGCATCGATGCCAGATACGCCAGGCGCTATGCCGACAAGCCCTTGCCGCTGGCACTGGCCGAGCGCGGCGCGTTCAACCATGCGCAGGCGCAGTGGCGTGCCTTGTCGGCAGCCTATCTTGAGATATTCGAGGCATCGGTGGATAGCGCCGGCCTCGCCTCGCGCCAAGCCCTGTGCCTGGCGCGTGCCGGTGGCTATTTCTGTGAAGCTTTGAGCGCGTATTTCCGTGCCGGGCAGGCGATTCCGGCAGACCTGATCGCGGATCTGCAACTACTGCACGAGCTGGCGATCGAATCCAAGTTGATCGATGTGCAGGTGCGCGACAGCCTGCATCCGCGCGGCGTGACCAGTGTTGCTTTGACCTATGGCCGGGCCTTGTTGATCAGCCTGGCGGGGCCGCTTTCGTCCGGGCCCGAACGTGAGGCGATGTTCGAACTGGCGCAGCGGTGGGAAGCCAAGATCGCGGTCACCACCTTGCCGGTCGAAGCTGCGTATACGCGCGCGCCGCTCGTGCCTTGCATA
>JAYVWK010000298.1:0-4927 GCA_043786185.1 Burkholderiales bacterium | reverse complement strand
GGCCTCGGTCTTGCCCGGTGGGTCGACGGCGAAATCGGTGATCCGATAGTCCATTGCCGCCATGCCGGTGGTGTACATGAAGCCCAGCCAGGTGGCCTGCACCGGTGCCGGCTTGCGTGCGAATGCGAGCAGGCGATTGCCCATGGTATGACCCGACAAATCGATCAGGATGTCGATTTTGCAGCGCCGGATCAGGCCAGCCAGATGTTCGTCGGTCATCGATGTCACGTCGAACCATTGATCGACATGGCGCTTGATGCGCGCGGTCACATGGTCGGCCGGGCCGGTGGCAAAAACACTGACCTCGAACTTGGCGCGGTCGTGCAAGGCGAACACCGGTTCCACGAAGTAGGCCACCGCGTGGTCGCGCAGATCGGCCGAGACATAAGCCACACGCAATTTGCGGCCGGGCGTAAGGTCAAGCTGCAAAGGCGGCGCAGCCTCTGTCAGCGGATCGGCGAAACGCCTGCCCCAGTCGCGGAATGCGGCCAAGGTCTTTGCGGGATCGCCGCCGTAGGTGCCCAGCAGGTAGGCGCGGAAGGGGTAGATGTTTGGATTGTCGGGTGCGACCGCGATGGCTTGTTCCATCAGCGCGATGGCGTCATCATGCGCGCCCATGGTTTCAAGGCAGATCGCGCGGCCATAAATCGAATCGAGATGACGGGCATCCATCTGCAACACGAAGTCGAAGGTTTCGAGCGCCGGTTTCAACTTGAACAGCCGCATGAAGCAGAAGCCCTGACGGCACCAGGCGTCGAGGTTGCGCGGATTGAGAGCGACGGCACGGCTGTAATAGCCGAGCGCATCAACAAACTCGTTACGCTGCTCGTAGAGCGCGCCCAGCTTGGCAAGAACCGCAGGTTCGTCCGGCCGCGTTTTCGCCAGTTTCAAAAGGCGATCGAGGTCACCGTCGAGACGCGCCATATACATCCCCATCGAAAATCTGAAAATATCGATGGAAGATTAGCGCCGCACATTGCCCGGCAAGGCGTAAACAAGCGGTAAAAACCTGGTGAGTTCTGCCAATCGCAGAGCGTCCGACCAAACGGGGATGGCGCCGGGTAACTGCCGCAGGCGTCGCTCAGGATTTTTTGCCGCTGGCACGCAAATACAGCGGCATTACCGCGGGCAGATGCCGTTCGATTTCCTTGATGCGGGTGTCCGATGCCGGATGGGTGGAGAACCATTGCGGCGGCGCGCCTTTGCTGGCCTCCTGCATCTTGCGCCACAGGGTGATGCCGGCGCGCGGATCGTAGCCGGCGCGCGCCGCCAGCTCCAGGCCAACGGTATCGGCTTCGGTTTCGTCGTCGCGCGAGAATTTGAGGCTCAGAAGGTTGGCCGATGCCCCCAGCACCGCGTTGCCGGCATTGCCCAGTCCCAGCACGCTGGACAGCACGTTGGCGCCAATATTGGTAGCCGCCGACTTGCCCATGCGTTCGCGCGCATGTTCGCGCAGGGCGTGGGCGATCTCATGGCCCATCACCATCGCCACCTCGTCGTCGGTGAGCTTCAGGGTTTCCAGAATGCCCACATAGAAGGCGATCTTGCCGCCGGGCATGCAGAACGCGTTGATCTGCTTGCTGCCCAGGAGGTTGACCTCCCATTTCCATTGCGCGGCGCGCGGATTCCACCTGGTAGTGAACGGCAGCATTTTCTCGGCGATCGCGCGCAAGCGCTTGACCTGCGGATGGTCCGCCGGCGCCAGTGCTTTTTGCTGCGCCGCCTGTTGCAGCATCTGCTGATACTGCTGCCCCGCACCGCGTTCGACCTGGTCGGCCGGCACCAGCTTGGAAAACGCCGAAGGTTTGCCGACGTTTACGCCCTCCTGCGGATCGTCGCGCGCGACGGCCGGCAGCGCCAGCATCAGCGCGAAAAGAAACGTTGTCGCTTGTCGAAAGCCATTCATCGATGGGTTGATCCTCAAAGCAAGGGCAAGAGTATAGGCACAAGATGCGGCGCGTTCGTGCCGATTTCAATGCCCGCAATGGCACATGTTGCCGACTCAAAACTGGGTCGGCGGCAAGCCCAACACCAGTCCGTCCAGCCCGGCATCAAGACGCAACTGGCAGGCAAGCCGGCTTTCCGGCAGCCGCGGCGCCGCGGTAAAACCCAGCATGTCGTCCTCGTCCGCCGCAGGCGGCGGCAAACGGCCCACCCAGGCCGGGTCGACATACACATGGCAAGTGGCGCAGGAACACAAGCCCCCGCATTCGGCGGCAATACCGCGCACGTTGTTGAATATCGCCGCTTCCATCGCCGATTTGCCAACACCCGCCGCAACGGTCACGGCAGCGCCATCCGGCTGCAAAAAAGTAACGTTGACCAACGGCATAGGTTCGAGGCGCGTAGCGCCAAGTGGTTCTCTCGTCGATTTTCAGTCGTGAAATTGTCCGGCTCCGCCGGCGATTTCACGCAAACAAAGCCCGGAAAAAGTAGGGGTTCACTTTTTCCGGCCCTCAATACATCTCGAAATACTCGCGCTGCTCCCAATCGGTGACTTCGGCATCGAAGCGCGCCAGTTCGGCTTCCTTCAAGCGACAGAAATACGCGATGAAATCCTGCCCCAAGCCGGCGGCCATGCAGGCATCCTCGCGCAGCGCGGCCAGCGCTTCACGCAGGGAACGCGGCAGCGGCGGCGCCGCCGTCTCGTACGGCGCATCGGCCGACGGCCCGGGATCGAGTTTTTGTTCAAGCCCGTCGATACCCGAAAGAATCTGCGAGGCGAAATACAAATAAGGATTGGCCGCCGGTTCGCCCACCCGGTTCTCGATGCGCGAGGCTGCCGCATCGCGCGCCATCACGCGCAGCATGGCCGCCCGGTTGTCATGCGCCCAGGCCACCCGGTCGGGCGCCAGCGAGTTGGGTCGAAAGCGCCGGTAGCCGTTGATGGTCGGTGTCGACATGGCTGCCGCACCGCGGGCATGCGCCATCAGCCCGCCCAGCCAGTGCATGCCGAGTTCCGACAATGGCGTTTTCGCACCCGCCGGAGCGGCGAAGGCATTGGCGCCACTGGCAAGATCGGTGAGCGATTGGTGCAGATGCCAGCCGCTGGAAAACACGTTGGGCAGCGCCGGGCGACACATGAAGGTGGCGTGGTAGCCCGCGCGCCGACACACCTGCTTGACCACATTGCGAAACAGCAGCATGGCGTCCGCATTGGCCAGCCCCGATTGCGGTGCGAAGGTGAATTCGAACTGGCTGGGGCCGTACTCCACTTCAAGCGAGCGCAGCGGCAGCCCGATCGCCTGCACGTTCTTGCGCAGCAGTTCCATCACCGGCTCAACCAGGTCGTAGCGTAGCTCGGTCAGGTATTGATAGCCATGCGACAGCAACGCCACCTCCGGCGGGATGCCCGGTTGCCCGGCATCGGCCGGCGCCATGTGCGGGTTGGTGGCACGAAACACGTGAAACTCCACCTCAAGCCCGGCCAAAAAAGCGTAGCCGCGCTGCTTCAACGCTGCAACGGCGCGCGCCAGGATGTGCCGGGTACCGAAAGGCACCGGGCGACCATCGTGAAAATACGGATCGCACAGCACCCAGCCGCTGGAAGGCGCCCACGGCAGGATGCGAAATGTGGTCGGGTCCGGCACAATCAGCATGTCCGCAGCGCCCTGCATCTCGGCAATGCCATGCCCGCCGCCGGCGCTGAATATCGGGTAGGCGGTGCGATGCGCGGTGTCTTTCAACAACAGCGTCGAGGTGAGAGATACGCCCTCCTCAAGCATGGCCAGCGCCTCGGTGGCAACCAGCGTCTTGCCGCGCGTCACGCCGTGCTGGTCGGCGAACACGAAACGCACCACTTCCACCCCGCCGGCGCGCAGGCCGGCCGCCATTTCGCGCGCCGCCGCTCGCTGGTCGTCGCTCCAGATGTCGTGGCGCGCGACGAAGCTCACTATGCCGCTTCCGAAGTGGCCGCGGCTGCCGCCGATGCGACGACCGCATTCCACGGCGCCGCGCGCCGGCGTGCCAGGTCGGCGGCGACCCAGTACTCGCTCCACGGCACATCACGGGCAATGCCGTCGACGGTGGCCGGGCCGCGCAGCTTCGCGGCGGCCGCCGCATCGGGTCGCATCGGCAGGCTTTCGCCGGCACGCTGCCTGTCGATCGCATCGAGCAGCATGCGGCGATAGCGCATGATGGCGCGGTCGCTTATGCCCAGATGTTCGCGCGTGCGGTCCTGGATCGGCCCCTGGCTTTCAATCGCCCATTGATCGTGAATGTTGATGTCCATGCCCATGCCGGTATAGGTCTGGGTGCGCTGCTCCGCGGCATCGAAACCGTAGTTGTTGCGCTTGTTCAGGCGCGAGGTGTAATCCGGCAGGGTGTAGGTGGCGAGCCGCTGCGCACGCATTTGCGCACGGTCGACCGGTTGGCCGAAGCTGGTGAAGATCGCCACCCAGTAGCAATGGGTATCGTCTATGGGCACATGCCACTGCGTGATGGTCATCTCGGTGCTCATGGGGATCACAAAGGCCTGCGGGAATACCAGGTTGGTGATGCGCACATGGGTATGCGCGTCATCAATGCGGCGCAAGGCGGTCAGGCGCATGCCGTGCGGGGCGGCATCGACCATGATCTCGGGCCGCTCGAATTCGCGCATCACCTTGGTCATCGGCCAGGCGGAATCGGCGGAGGCGCCGCGAAACTGCCGCCCGTAACCGTCGCCCGCATCTTCGTCCTCGAAAAAGCGGTGCAGAAAGGAAGCATGCGCCGGATCGATCCCGACCTCCAACGCCTGCAACCAGTTGCATTCGAACATGCCCTTGAAGGCGAAGGTGTAAGCCTGCGGTGCGACAAAGCAATCGAAGGCGGGAAACGCCGGCGGCTCTCCAATGCCGACATACGCGAATATCACGCCGCTTTTCTCGACCACCGGATAAGCGCGCTGGCGCACCCGCTCGCACAGTTTGCTTGCGGCCGGCTCGGC
>JAYVWK010000297.1:0-3587 GCA_043786185.1 Burkholderiales bacterium | reverse complement strand
TAACCACGCCGAGCACCACGCCGATCAACATCAGGAACAGATTGAAAGGCGTGAGCGCGATCGAAAACCCGTGCATCAGGGAGTTGATCTCATCCATGGCGTTTCATTCCTCGCAGGCGACGGGCGACTATGGTTTCAGGCAAGGCCAAGCAGGTTTTCGAGCGGCCCCTTGGGCAGCGGCACTTTGAACCACACTTCGAACATCATGAAAAACGCCAACATGGTGCCGAACGCCACCATTGCGCTGACCCACCATGAATAATGGCCCAGCTGCAGCATGAACCAGCCGATGAATACGATCGACGCCACATAGATGCCGAGAAACTTGATCAAGGCCACGTAGATCATCAAGGGCACCAGAACCGAAAGCACCAGCTTCAACTGACCGCGCGTGACGAACACCTTGGCCGCCAGTTCCTTGCGCAGAAACGAGGACACGCAGGTCATCGCGCTGGAAATGCACAGGATCATGCCGATATAGAACGGGAAATACCCGGCTTGCGGCCCGTCGTCGGCCCATTTCGCACCCAGCCGGATGCTGTCGATTACCACCGCCGCGCCACAGACAAACACAAACAGGGCGACGGCGATCTCCATCGTCCGCACCGACGTTGCAGCGCGATCCTTGCTCTCACTCATCAGATTGCCTCGACTATGGCGCTAATACCGATTGACCAAACGTCGGCGAAAAAAGCCCGGAACCGCGGGCCTTGGTTCCGCACACTACTTGCCTGCCGCCAGGAAGCCGGCTTCTTTCATCAATACCAGATGGCGCTGCTCTTCCTTGGCTACCCAGGTGCGATAGTCGTCGCCCATCAGAGCAGTGGTGTTGAAGGCCCCCTTCTCCATGAAGTCCTTCCATTCCGCGGTCGCACGCACCTTTTTCAGCAGATCGACGTAAAACACCTTCTGCTCCTCGGTCACACCTGGCGCCATGAAAATGCCGCGCAACATCACATAGTCAACATCCACACCGGCCTGCTTGCAAGGCGGAATGTCGTACCACGACATGGTCTCGGTGACTTTCTGCTTGTAAGGCATGCGTTCATCGTCAAATACGCAAAGAGGCCGCAGTTTGCCGCCGCGCCATTGCGCCACCGCCTCGATCGGGTTGTTGACCGAGGCATCGATATGCTTACCCACCAGTTGCACGGCAACATCACCACCGCCCTTGAACGGAATGTAGATGAACTTGGTCTTGGTCTGCTTCTCGATGGCCACCGTGATGATCTGGTCTTCCTGCTTCGAGCCAGTACCACCCATCTTCATCTTGTTGGGACCGGCCGCGCGTGCCGCATCGATGAATTCCTTGGCGGTCTTGTAGGGCGCCTCGGCGTTGACCCACAGCACGAACTGGTCAAGCGCCAGCATCGACACCGGTGTCAAGTCCTTCCAGTTGAACGGTACGCCGGTCGCCATCGGCGTAGTGAACAGGTTCGACAGAGTGATGATGATCTTATGCGGGTCGGCCTTGGCGCCCTTGACGTCGAGAAAGCCTTCGGCCCCGGCTCCGCCGCCCTTGTTGACGACGACCATCGGCTGCTTCATCAGGTTGTTCTTGGCGACAATCGCCTGCACCAGGCGCGCCATTTGATCGGCCCCGCCGCCGATGCCTGCCGGCACCACGAACTCCACCGATTTGGTCGGCTCCCAAGCGATTGCCGGCAGTGGTGCCCATGCAAGCGTGCCGAGTAAGGCGAGCCGCATCACATTTGCTGAAATGGTCATTTGTAATCTCCTTTGGCTTTTCGCCCGATATCCGCAAAGGGCTGGAATGTATGGTTTTTCTTGCATCAGGAACTCTGCGCCTGCTTATTGATTGTGCAGATCATGCCGCAACACAAGCGCTTTACTGTGGCGCCTGGTTCGCGCATCTCAAGACCGGATGTGTCAGCTAGAACAAACCCACGACCTTGCCGTTGTCGTCAAGATCGATGACTTCCGCCGCTGGAACCTTGGGCAATCCCGGCATGGTCATGATGTCGCCACACACCATCACCACGAATTCCGCGCCGGCGGCCAGCCGTACCTCGCGTATGGTCACTACATGGCCGGACGGCGCGCCACGCAGCTGCGCATCAGTCGAGAACGACATCTGCGTTTTGGCAACACACACCGGATAGTGTCCATAGCCGTCATCCTGCAGCTTCTTGATCTGCGTACGGATCTTGCTGTCGGCGGCGATGTCGGATGCGCCGTAAATCCTGGTGGCGATCTTTTTCATCTTGTCCCAAAGCGGGTCCGCGTCCTCGTAGACAAACGAGAAGTTGTTCTTGCCTTCGCACATTTCGATCACCTTGCGCGCGACTTCGACCGCCCCCTTGCCGCCTTCGGCCCAGTGCCTGGCGAGGATCACCGGTGCACCCAGCTTGCCAAGCTTTTCGCGCAACAGGGCATGTTCGCGATCGGTATCGTAAATAAAGTGATTGACCGCGACCACGCAAGGCATACCGTAATTGACTGTGACGTTGTGCACATGCCGCTCAAGATTGGCGATGCCCTTCTCGAGCGCGACTAGATTCTCGGTGTTGAGACTCTTTAGGTCGGCGCCGCCATGGTACTTGAGCGCGCGCACCGTTGCCACCACCACCACCGCGCTCGGTCGCAGGCCGCTCTTGCGACACTTGATGTCGACGAACTTCTCCGCGCCCAGATCGGCACCGAAGCCCGCCTCTGTCACCACATAGTCGGCCAGCTTCAATGCGGTCTGCGTTGCAATCACCGAATTGCAGCCGTGCGCGATGTTGGCGAACGGTCCGCCGTGGATGAACGCAGGGTTGTTCTCGAGCGTCTGCACCAGGTTGGGCGCCAGGGCGTCGCGCAACAAGACGGTCATCGCACCATGCACCTTGAGGTCGCTGGCACGCACCGGCTTCTGCTCGCGCGTATAGGCGACGATGATGTTGCCCAGGCGGGTCTTCAAATCCTTGAGCGAGGTCGACAGGCAGAAGATGGCCATCACCTCGGAAGCCACCACGATGTCGAAGCCGTCCTGGCGCGGATAACCGTTGGCGGTACCGCCCAGACCGATGGTGATGTCGCGCAATGCGCGATCGTTCATGTCGACCACGCGCCGCCACTGGATGCGGCGCACGTCGATGCCCAGTTCGTTGCCGTGGCTGATGTGGTTGTCGATCGCCGCAGCAAGCAGGTTGTTGGCCAAGGCAATGGCCGAAAAGTCGCCGGTGAAATGCAGATTGATGTCTTCCATCGGCACCACCTGGGCGTAACCACCGCCTGCCGCGCCACCCTTGACGCCAAATACCGGGCCCAACGAGGGCTCGCGCAGTGCGATGATCGCCTTCTTGCCAAGATGGTTGAGTGCGTCGCCCAGGCCCACGGTGGTGGTGGTCTTGCCTTCACCGGCGGGGGTCGGGTTGATGGCAGTGACCAGAATCAACTTGCCGTTCGGTCGATCCTTCAGTGTATCGATGTACTCCAGCGAGAGTTTCGCCTTGTAGTGGCCATAGGGCACCAGGTGCTCGTCGCTGATTCCCAGCTTTTCACGTGCGACCTGCGCAATGCGCTGCATGGTCGCGGCTTGTGCGATTTCGATATCTGACTTTGGCATGATGTCTTCGCTCGGT
>JAYVWK010000296.1:0-4458 GCA_043786185.1 Burkholderiales bacterium | reverse complement strand
TCATGGAAGCACTGATTGAGCGCAACCGCGCCGCCAAAAAGCGCACCAAGCCTGTCGCGAGAAAACCGGCTGCCAAGCCGCCGGCGAAGAAGAAAACCGGTACTCGAACCCGCAGATTTCTGGACGCGCTCCTGGGGTTGAAGTTGTAGCATCCATGCGATTTCTGCTCGATACCAACGTTTTTGAGCATGTCGAGTTGGGGGCTTCGGCAGAGGCACTCCGGCATGCTTTCAAGCGCTGTCTTTGACACTTCAACTTATTGTAACTACAATAATTTGTGTGAACATCACGTTCGACCCGGCCAAAGATGCGGCCAATCTTGCGAAACACGGCGTGTCGCTGGCGTTGGCGGTCAGCATTGAATGGGAAGGTGCGCTGGTCTGGCGCGATGAGCGGCGCGCCTACGGCGAAATTCGCATGGCGGGCGTCGGGTATATCGGGCTGCGGCTTTTTTACGTTGTGTTTGTGGATCGCGCCGATTCAAGGGAGATCAGACGTTATGCCGACGCTTAAACCACGGACTATCCTGCCGACCCGCGAGGAGGACGCAGCCATCACGAAAGCCGCGCGCTCAGATCCCGATGCACGTCCATTCACCAACGCGCAATGGGCCGCCGTACAGCGGGCAGGCTTGGGCCGGCCGCCGCTGGCCAGCCCCAAGCGTGCCCTCACGGTGCGCTACGACGCTGACGTGGTGGAGGCTTTCAAGGCCACCGGTCGCGGCTGGCAAACCCGCATGAACGCCGCCCTCAAAGACTGGTTCAAGACCTACTCACCCACGCAGGTCGTGGCCCACCTCGGGCCCCGGCCCCCGCTGTCGGAATAGTTGTCGCCAAGATAGGCTGTGTGATCCGCAAACAGGGGGCGATTCCGTGGAATCAGGGTGGCTATTTCGGAAGCAGCCGGTTTTGCGTTTGCTGGCCCGAAAACCTGACGCCGGCTTTGCGCTTGTTGCCCACGAGTCGCACGCCGAGCGCTACCGCACGGGCCGCCGTCAGTTGGTCGCGATTCGGTCGACGCCATGGTCGATCGAACCGGCCATCCCCATCCGCGCCTTTCAGGTTTCATCCACGCGGCCGAGCTTGAAGCGCACTGGCGATTCCTCGAAGGCATTGGTAGCCGTCATTGCCCCTATGAGCTCGGGTAATTTTGTGTATTGAAACTTCGCGCACCAGCGCGCCATCCGGGCAATGGCCTTGATGAATGGGGCAGGGTGGTTTTCCCTGGTGAGCACTTTCAGGCAGTCGATGTATTGCGGATGGAAGAGTGTCGGGATGATGACCCGGCACGCGCCGGTTCGGGAAAGCTCCGCGTTCATCAGCAGCCGCGAAAGCCGGCCATTGCCGTCTGTGAAGGGGTGTACCTCGGCCACGAGGAAGGCATAAAAAATGGCGCGGGCGAGTCCCTCCGGCACCGAGAGTGCGATAGCGGAGCCCTCTTGCAAGGTACCGCGCGTCAGACCCGGGGCGACAAACTCCGTCGTGCCGGCGTAGTTGCGTTGCAACTTGAGCGCGCCGGGGTTCGCCTCCGGCCGGCTGGCGAGCATCAGTCGGTGTCGGTCCAACAGGCCGCCTACAAATGCCGCGCCGGGTGCCGGCAAGGTATCCCTGTAGCTCGCGTGCGTCGCCCAAGCAAATACACCCAGAATGTCGTGCGAGTCCTTGGGGCGACTCTCGACGATTTGGTTGCGCAGCACAATCTCCTGGGCCTCGGCGATGGAAAAGCGGGTGCCCTCGACGTAGTTCGAGAAATAGCTCTCAAGAAAAGCAAAATGAATGCGCGCCGCGCCGCTTGCCGCGATGTCCGCAATCACGGGCAAAACACTGCTGCGCAGCGCATCGGCCAGGACATTGAACCGACTGATGCGCAGGGCGTCCGCCGGTGTCCCGTCTGCGACCAATTGGCCCATTCGCGTCCTGAGTTCACCTTTTGCATGGGTCCCCAGCAGCGCACCGGCCATTGCGTCGAGTTGCTTGAATTCCTTGCGCATCCCCATCGAGTCTGCAAGCGCGCGAGCCTGGTCGCGGATTCGACCCAGTTCCGCTTCGCCTGAAGCGTTCAGGATGGCGATCAGCTGTTCTTCAATTGCGTCCCTGCCTGCCCGCCTTGGCGGCGTAGTGCGCGAGATGCCCAGGTTTTCAAGCAGCATCCGGGGGCGCGACGACCAGAACAGGCCGGAGGTGCCGAGCGTTAAGTCCTCGGGGAGTTGGGTGGGGCCTTTCATCAATACGACCGTCAAAGCGCCGCCCAGGACTCGTGTGCGGTTGTAGATGGTCGGGTGGGAGAGGGTCAAGAGCCCCTCTGGCGTAATGCCGCCCCTGTATGCGGAAAGGTGGGAGACCACGGCTCCCGGGTACAGGGCGCCGGCGATTTTCTGCCAGTTGCTCCTGACCTGGAGTGAGATTTCGAGAGGAGAACCATTGCGGACGTAGATCCGATCGGCCACACGAAGAAGGTCACCGCGCTTGGCGGCGCGTTGCAGGTGCCGTGCCATGGCTTGGTCGTCCTGCGGGGCGATGTGGAGCACGGGCTCATGGGGGGAGGGGCGCTTGCGAGCTACTGTTGCCATTCAAATGCGATCAATTCGTCGTTTATTGGCGAACAAAATAACAAAATTGTCGCCATGGGGCTAGTAGTTTTTATGCGAGTTGTCGTTAGGGGGCTTGGGAGATTGCCTCTCGTGCCCCTGAGTGTCGCCTTTAAGCTATCAAAACTGACATGTTGTCGTGTAACGACTCAGATAAAGGGCGATCAAGACTTGCGGGAAAGGTCGGACCGGTCTCGCGCTGCAAGCGTTATGAGTGGCCCCCGGTGTCATAATAGTTGTCGGTGTGCCAAGAAGGAAAGCGACAGTATGTCGCTGTACATTCTGTATCCGTGATGAGGGTAAACGACAATCTTGGGCGTGGCTCAAGCGATGTCGGGAAAGTCTTCCTCAGTTGTTCGCGCACTGGGAGTCGGTAAATTGACCGTTTGCAACGCGGCATCCAGCCCGATGACTGCAAACCGATGGCATCGATCGGCAAAGGCGTGGAAGAGATTCGGGTGTGGCATGAAGCCGGCACCTTTCGCCTGATCCATACCGCGCGCCTGGCGGATGCGGTTTAGGTTCTTCATGCCTTCCAAAAGAAGGCGCAGGCCACATCGAAACGCGACATCTACACCGCGCAGGCGCGCTTTGCCCAATTGAAAAAAGGTGAACTGCGCAAGCGGAAGATCGCAAGCTACACCAGCGTGCGGGATGCGCAAGCCGACACGCCGGAGGAGGCGGCGAACCCGCGTTTGCGCTCCGGATTGATGGGCAAGATCACGGCGCTGGTTGATGAAAACCGCTGGGCCCAGGCGGATGCCGCGCGATGCTTCGGCGTGACGCAAGCGCGCATGAATGATCTGCGGCGGGGGAGAATCTCGCGCTTCTCGCTCGGGGCGCTTACGAACATCGCGGCCGCCCTTGGCCGGCGCGTGCATATCGAATTGGAAGCCGTGTGAAACCGCGGCAGGGCGATATCGCGATCGAGGGTCAATAGGTGGATGCAGGCTACCGGGCTTGGGGTGGCTGCACTGGGTAACGCGGACGGCTCATCTGGCGCGGAAGATCAAGCGACCCTGATGGACTTTCGGCGGAGGCACCGTGCGGATGCCGCGCATTGGCTGGCAAGCGAACCCGGCGGTTTGTGGAAGTGCTATCTGGTGACCAGCAGCCTGTTCGTCATGGGCGCGGTAGTTGCGGTGCCATATTTCGGCGGATTTCGACAGCCGTTCACAGGAAGACCTTGCAGGGAGCCCCCGGAGTCAAAATAGTTGTCGCCTCGATAGGCTGCTAGTGATGAACACGCTTATCGTCAATGGTGCCGCGCGGCTTTGCTTTGCGGGAGGCGGTAGCCGGAGGTCTCGCGAGGCCAGTCCCGCCTTGATTGACGGACCTGCGGAATTTGCGACAGTGTGGCCAGGGCGGCAGGTACGTTGCTGGTGTATATCCATATCGGTATAATCGAATCATGAAACCAGTTCGGTTCCTTGGCGGTTCACTCAAGGACTTGCGCGATTTTCCGAGCGATGCAAGGCAGGATGCACAGTCGGCAACTTGATCGCTTGCAGCGCGCCATGCGGCCCAATGACTTCAAGCCGATGCCGTCGATTGGCAAAGGCGCCTGAGAGATTCGAGTGTGGGATGACGCCGGCACCTTTCGCGTGATCTATACCGCGCGTCTGGCGGATGCGGTTTACGTTCTTCATGCCTTCCAAAAGAAGGCGCAGGCGACGTCGATGCGCGACATCGATACCGCGAAGGCGCGCTTCGCCCAACTGCTTGGAGATGAAACATGACCAAGCGGAAGATTGAAAGCTACGCTAAGCGGCTGGGACGCGATTGCGGACACGCCGGAGGAGGCGGCGAACCTGCGTTTGCGCTCCGAGTTGATGGACCAAGTCGCGGCGCTGATTGCGGAAAACGGCTGG
>JAYVWK010000295.1:0-7217 GCA_043786185.1 Burkholderiales bacterium | reverse complement strand
CCAGGCCGCGACCGTGGCGACGGCTGCGGGGATTGAACTGGCAGGCGTGGTGGCGCCGGGGTGGGTGCCGCCGGTTGCGCAGTTGCCGGCGCCGCTGATTACCGATACGGCCACGCAATTGGATCGTCGGGACTGCAACCTGTATGTCGCCGGTGACGCCACCATGCTCAATTCGCATCGCCTGGCGGTCATGTTGCAGTACAAGGCAGCCGGCTTTCGTTTCGCGACACTGGTCGCACACGACGCCCTGGTGGACGCGGGTGTTCGCCTGCGCGAAAACACCCTGATCGGTTTTCGCGCAAGCCTGCGCGCAGGGGTGGACGTGGGGGCCAACGTGGTGATCGGCGATCTGGCAGTGATCGGCCATGGCGCGCACATCGGTCAATCCGCGTGGATCGGCAGGGACTGCGTTGTCGGTGATGACTGTCGCGTCGGCAGGAATTGCGTTCTTGGCGAGGGTGTGCGCCTGGCCGCCGGTTGCGTGCTCGAACCCTGGTCGGTGCTGCCCGCGGGAACCCGGCTTGGCGCCTCACCGCGCGGAACGATTTTCATCGACGCGCTGTTTCGTGCCCCGGTTGTGCTGCGCGGGCGCGCAACTCTTGAGGGTTCCAAGCCATGAGCAACGCCGCCACCCGTCCGTCGCACTACATTGCGCCGCAAAGCTTCGAGGCGGAGCGGCGCACGCTGTTTGGCGCGGCGTGGGTGTTCGCCGCCCTGCGGTCTGAACTCGCCAACGACGGCGATTTCGTGCGAGTGGCTCTGGCGGGAAGTGAACTGATCGTGCGCAACAGCCGTGGCGCTGTGCGGGCTTTCGCCAATGTCTGCTCGCATCGCCATTCACGCCTGTGCCTGGAGTCGCGCGGCAATGGCCCGATGCGCTGCCCTTATCACGGATGGGTCTACAGCCACGAAGGTATCCCGGTGGGCATACCGTTCAAGGACCAGTTTCCGCAGGTGCTGGCCGACCCGGCCGGGTATCGTCTTCAGGAACACACGACCGATTGCGTCGGCGATTTCATTTTCGTGCGCATGGCAGACGCAGGCGTCGGCCTGGCGGAGTATCTGGGCGCGACAGCGATTGCTTTCCTGCAGGGCGTCTCCCGCGGCGCGGGCGATCTGCTTGACGAATACGTGAAGGAGGTGCCCGCCAACTGGAAGATCGTGGTGGAAAATTCACTTGAAGGCTACCACGTGCCAGTGGTTCATTCGCGCACCCTGGGTGCGGCCGACGGCATGGCCGCCGGGTACGAAGCGGTGGTGGAGGATCTTGCCTCGCCGCGCCACAGTTCGATGACCAAGCGTGCCGAGGCCGACTGGCTTGGCAAATGGAAGCGCATGTCGCGTGCCATCGGTGACTGGCCGTTTCGCTTCGACCACTATATGCACTATCTGATCTTCCCCAACCTGACGATCACCTCGTTCCTCGGCTACAGCTTTCATGTGCAGCGCTTCGATCCGCTGGACCATCGCGCGACGCAGGTGCACTCGCGCATCCTCTCGAGCCGGTTTTCCGGCCAGAGCGAAGTCGGGCGGCGCATGATAGCGAAGATGCACGCTGACGGTATCGATTTCACTCATCGGGTATTTGCCGAAGACCTGACCGTGTGCGCGTCGGTGCAATCAGGCATGTCGCAGGCCGTGCGCCCGGCCTTGCTTGCCGCCGATCACGAACGGCGGGTAATGCATTTCCAGCAGGCCTATCTGGCGGCACTGGCAGGTACCTGAAGTCGGCCCGCGGCGTCGCTGGCGTTGGCGACCGGCGCGCCACACGGCGCGCGCATCACCTGGAGGGGGTGGCGGACAGGAACCGGGGTACCTAGTTCGCCGGGCCGACGGCGCGGCTCACCGCTCCGATGATGGCATCGATGTCGGCCGGCGTGAGCCGCACATGAAACGGCAGGCCGACCAGTTCGTTGAATAAGCGGTTCGACTCGTGCAACGTACCGGCGATCGGCAGCTGCGAAAACGCAAAGTGACAGTTCAGAGGCGGCAGGTACCAGCGCCGTGTTTCAATCCCCGCCGCCGCGCAGGCCACTTCGATCGCTTCGCGCAGGCCGCCCGAGCGCACGCGAAAGCACATTAGCGTGCGCACTGTTCCAGCCGGTACTCGCTGCCATCGCGGATTTAGGCCTGTCACCTCTTCAAGCCGTTCGGCATAGCGTGCATGCAGTTCGACTCTTGTCGCTGCCAGCGCCGGCCATTTGGCCAGGTTCGCCAGGCCGATCGCCGCGTGATACTCCGACATCTTGGCGTTGACGCCGGCCATCTCTACCTGCCCTACCGGAGTGACTTCGTGTGGGTCGAGGTTGATGCCAAAGTTCGAAAGCTTTCGAATTCTCGCGATCAGGTCGAAATCACGACTGACCACTATGCCGCCCTCGCCGGCCGCCAGCGACTTTGTGGCGTGCAGGCTGAAGACCAGGGTTGTCCGGCCGCACTCCCATTGATTGCCGAACGCAGCCGCGGCATCAATGATCACCGGCAGGCCGGTCTCGGCGATGAAAGCGTTCCATCCCTCGATCTCCTGCGGGCAACTGAAGGTCGCCACCGGCAGGATTGCGTCAATCGCTTCCCGTGCCAGCGCCGCGCGCGCGATCGCCGGGGTCAGCAACCACGTTTGCGGGTCAACGTCGGCGATCACCGGCACGTGTCCGGCGCGCATCACGGCCGTGGCGGTTGCCACGAAGGTCAGGGCCGGCACCAGCACTTTCGAGCCGGGTTTCAGGTCGAGTGCGATCAATGCCAGTTCCAGCCCCACCGTACAGTTACTCACCGTGGTCAGGTGCAGGGACTTGTCGCTGCGCAGGGCGAACATGCCGATCAGCGCGCCTTCCAGTTCACGCACCAGCGGACCGAAGTTCGAGTACCAGCGCGTGGCGTCGATGCGTTTGAGCCACGGCAAAAGCTCTTCTGCCAGCGGCATGTCCGGCACCAGCAGGGGAATGCGCGACTGGGTCATTGCCAAGCCGGCGCGGCCATCAGGTTGCGAGGAAACTGCCGGATTTTCCGCCGTGCTTTTCCAACAGACGCACATCGGTCATGCACATGCCGCGATCGGCAGCCTTGCACATGTCGTAGATGGTGAGCAAGCCGATCTGTACCGCGGTCAGGGCTTCCATCTCGACCCCGGTGCGTCCGAACGTTTCTGCCGTAGCCTTGCAGAGCACGGCTGACCGTTCGCGATCGACACGGAATTCAACCGCCACATGCGTCAATGGCAAGGGATGACACAGGGGAATCAGGTCGGAGGTGCGTTTGGCGGCCTGGATCGCGGCGATGCGCGCGATGCCCAGCACATCGCCCTTTTTGGCGGTACCTGACTCGATTAAGGCCAGGGTGGCGGGCAGCATCAGGATGCTGCCGCAAGCTGTCGCGCTGCGATGGGTTTCCGCTTTGGCGGCAACATCGACCATGTGCGCCTGGCCCTGCGCATCGAAATGCGTCAGCGGGGAATCGGAAATCACGGCGGCTGGAGCACTCATCTGCTTGCGAATTGATACAAAATCGATTGGATCGCGACTGCGCGCGGCGGGAACATAGGGTCCTAAGAAGTATCATACCATCCATGAATTTCCGTCCTTCACGGTGGCGTCGCGTAGTGGCTGCCGGTCTTTGTCCATTGCTTGCGATCACTCCCGCAGGCTTGGCGCAGAATCTGCCCAACCTCGGCGACGAGTCATCCAACGCGCTGTCGCCGCAGATGGAGCGGCGCATCGGCGAATCCTACTACCGCGAACTCAGGCGCGACCTTTCCTATCTGGACGATCCGGAGCTCAAGGCTTATGTCGAGGAACTCGGCGCGCAGTTGATCGCGGCCGGTCCGGAACCCGGTCTCGAGGTGGAGTTTTTCGTGATGAAGGATTCGACCATCAACGCGTTTGCGATGCTGGGAGGTTTCATCGGCGTCAACACCGGCCTGCTGCTGGCGGCGCAAAGCGAATCCGAAGTGGCCAGCGTGGTTGCTCACGAACTTGGGCATCTGACGCAGAAGCATATCGCGCGCAGCGTAGCCGCAGGGCAGCGCACCTCGGTGGTCTCGATGATCGCGATGGCGTTGGCACTGCTGGCGGCGCGTTCCAACGGCCAGGCGGCGGCTGGCGCCCTGGCTGGCGCCCAGGCCTTTCAGGTGCAGTCGCAACTGGCCTATTCGCGCGATTTCGAGCGCGAAGCCGATCGCGTCGGTTTCGATACCCTGCAAAAGGCCGGCTTCGACGTCAGCGCGATGCCGGCTTTTTTCGAGCGTTTGCAGCGCGCGGGTCGTGCCTACGATTCGAACGCACCGGTCTACGTGCGCAGCCATCCGCTGACTACTGAACGTATTGCCGACGTGCGCAATCGGGCGCAGGGTGCGCGCTACCGCCAGCGGGTCGACAGCCTGTCGTTTCAATTGGCCCGCGCCAAGTTGCGCGCCACCGCAGACGCCTCGGTTGACGGCGTGCGCGACGCCCTGAAGTTTTTTTCCTCACAACTGGCCGACAAGACCTATGCCAGCGAAGTCGCGGCGCGCTACGGTCACGCCGAGGCACTGTTGCTGGCGCGCGACTTCAAGGGCGCGCAGGCCGCACTGGCGCTGTTGCCCAAGGCAATCGCGCATCCGATGATGGATGCCCAGCTTGCGCGCATTCGCAGCGCCGCCGGCGATACCGCGGGCGCGGTTGCGGTCTTGCGCGCCGCTGTCGCGCGCTATCCGCAGGCCCGCCATTTGCAGACTGCCTTGGCCGAGGCCTTGCAGGTTGACGGCAGACATGCCGAGGCGCTCGACCTGTTAGGCCAGCAGGCACGCACCAATCGCGGCGACCCCAGGGTATTCGAGATGCAGGCGCGCAGCTTCGCAGCCACCGGCCGCACCCTGTCGCAGCACCAGGCGTTGGGCGAGTACTACGCACTGGTAAGCGGGGCGCAGGCGGCGATGGAACAGTTCCAGATCGCCCGCTGCGCCGGCGGCGGCGACTTCTATCAGCAATCGATCCTGGACTCACGCATTCGCGATATGTGGGAGCGCGTACTCGCGGAGCGTGCCGATAGCAGTGAAGGAGACAAAAGTACCGCGTCGGCAGGTGGCGCCGCACGCCAGCGCATGCCGGTCCAGCAGTTGCCCGGGCGTTGCCCCTGACGCGTCTGCTTTGAGGAAACACTGCATAAGCCCAAAGCAACCAGCGCCGCGTCTGCTGCCTGTTGAGAGTTGATTCAACACCGTTGTACGAGAGTCCGTGATGCGCGGACTTATTTGGTGTCTTGTCAGTCCCGCAGCAGCGTTGCGCGACCGGCCGCATGCAGGTGGCTTGTTCGGCGCGTTTTCCGCGAAGCATGAACGGCACGCGACAGGCGATCGGCAATGCCTGCCATGGCCGGTGAGCTTGCGCTTTGTTCACCCAGCCACGCAAGGCCCTTACTTCTGTGGTGATTCGAAATACGCGTCGTACAACAGGTCGAAGGTTTTCTCGGATTCGGCAAGCAGGTGTTCCTCACCGGTGGCGCGGCGCTGCGCGCCCTGCAGCAAGGTCTCGATGCCGGCGGCTTCGGGAACCGGTTCACCACCGATGTCCAGGGCATGGATGATCGCGGCAATGCGTGTCAGGGCCGGATCCTTGGCCAGTCCGAAGGAGTCGAGCATGACCTCGTAGGTCACCTGGTTCGCCGAATTGCAGAACGTCGCACCGGCGAAGCCGAACGTCACAGCGGTCTCCGGGACTGCCTGATCGCGCTCACCCCAAAAAACACGGCCTTCGGCGTCGATGAAGCGGCGGATCAACCAGGCCGAGGCCAGTCGATCGACCCACAATGGTCGGCGCGTCACCCAGACCCGCCGGAAAAACTTTTTTCGGGCGCGCATCTCCTGGGTGCTGGAGAGATCCGGATTACCCGGAAACAGGATTCTGCGGACCTCCGCTTCCATCGCGCCTAAGGCCAAACCGGTGCGCTTGCGGGTTTCGCTGGGGAAAAAATCCAGCGCCGAAATCGACTCCATCTCGCGTCTGAGCTTGATCAGGCTGCGCGACAGCGTAGTCGGATCGGATACGCCGAAACCGGCCCGCAGGCTTTCGATATTCTTGATCAGTTCGACATAACGGGCGCTACGGTCGAATAACTGGGTAAACGTGCGACCTTGCGCGGCGTCGGCCGTCGTATTGAGCAGGTGAAAGCCGCCGCCGCTGCTGCTGATGTGCTCACCTAAGCGCTGCAGGCCCTGGCGCGCGGCAACGGTATCGGGAAGGATATAGGCGCCGTCGCTCAGGATCGCGCAGCCCAGCGATTCGAGGGTGCGCAGGATGCGCATGCGCGCGTTTGCCTCTTCAGGCAACTGGGCCACCAATACCAGCCAGGTAGTGCTGCCGCCGACGGGAGCTGCGGGCATTGCGAAACCCTTCATCGAAAACCGGAACGCGCACTACGTAAACAGGAGCCGTTTCAATTCAACGTCTTGTCAGAGCGCTTGCCAACCCGCACGCTTGAGGGTGGTGGGCGACTTGTCGAAACAGTATTATGCCGCGTCCGCCAGTGCGATGAAACCGGCGGTCTGTCCGCGGGAGAGGTCGCTGGAAATTTATGCGTGTCGAGCGACGCGATGTGGCTTGGCGTCGGTCGGCGGAAATCCCGTGGTTCAGGCGGGCTGGGAGAAATCCACGCCGCGGTATAGATCGCGCACTGTGATTGCGATCGGTGCACAACGCAGGGTGAGCGTATCGTCCGGGCCGAGCGTTGTCAGGCCCCATTCGCGCAGATTTACGCGATGGAGTATCTCCACCTGCATGCGGTCCTGGGCGATCAGCAGGTATTCGCGCAACGACGTCAGTTTTTGGTAGGCCAGCAATTTCTCGCGCCGATCCAGCGCTTCGGTGCCCGGCGACAGCACTTCGGTGAGCATGCACGGGGCGGTCTTGAAATAGGCGTCGTTGTCCGCTGGGTCGCACACCAGCATCACGTCTGGATAGTAATAGGCCTGGCCGGCGTCAAGCCGCAGCTTCATGTCGCTCATGAATGCCTGGCAGGGTCCGGCATTGGCGTTGCAAAGCGAGGCCAGATTCAAGGCGATGCGATTGTGATTGGCGTTAGCGCCGGCCATCGCGTATACCTTGCCCGAGACGAACTCGCGCTTCGCCTGGCTCAATGCCTCGGACGCAAGATATTCATCTTCGCTGATCGGTCTCTGCAGGGCGTGTGCCATGGCGGTTTGTATGGGTGAATTTTTATGAACGTGCGTTGTTGATGATTTTCAG
>JAYVWK010000294.1:0-2751 GCA_043786185.1 Burkholderiales bacterium | reverse complement strand
GCTTGCTGGTGCCAGCCCGACCATGCGGTCCATGCGGCCGCGGTTGACCGGCCATTGACTATGGCTTATAACCATTGCGCGCGCCGTTGACGAGGCGCGCCCCGATGAGATCGGGATTGACCGAAAACTAGGAGAAACCATGGACCGCAGACAGTTCAACAGCGCATTGGGCGCAGGTGCCGCCACCACGCTTGCACCCTTCGGCATTGCACGCGCGCAATCGGCCAAGCTCAAGGTCGGTGTGCTGCTGCCGCGTTCCGGCGTGCAGGGCCTGATCGGCCAGTCGTGCCAGCTCGGTGCCGATATCGCGCCGGCCCTGGTCAAGGACCTCCTGGGCGTCGACATCGAGCTGATGAATGCGGATACCGAGTCCAATGTAGATACCGCGCGCACCCGCGCCGAACGGCTGATCGCCGAAGGTGCGCATGTGCTGGTGGGGCCGTTCGATTCCGGCGCGGCCCTGGCGATTGCCCAGGTGGCCGAGCAAAAGGGCGTGCCCTTCATCATCAACATCGCCGCTGCACCGCAAATCACCGAGCAGGGCTACAAGTTCGTGTTCCGCAATTTTCCGACCGCGATCGAACTCACGGTCAACGGCCTGTCTCTGATCGGCGACCTGTTCCGCGCCACCAACAGCGCGCCGCGCACCGCTGTTTTCATGCATGTCAACGATACGTTCGGCCAAGCCATGAATCGCGGTATCGGCGCCACCCTGCCGCGCCTGACCCAGTTGCCGTTCAAGATCGTCGACACCATTTCCTACGATCCGGCGGCCAAGGATCTCGCAGTCGAGGTGTCCAAAGCCAAGGCTTCGAAGGCGGATTTCCTGCTGCTGGTGTGCCGTCTGAACGACGCCATCATCCTGCGCCGCGAAATCGTCAAGCAGCGCTGGAACATCATGGGGCTGGTGAGTCCGGGTTCGCCCGGCATTTACGAGGATCAGTTCCAGAAGTCTCTGGGCAAGCTGGCCGAGGGCTGCATCTCGAACAACCCCTGGTACAACCCGAAAACCGCCATGAGCGCGGCGGTGGTCATGCAGATGGCCAAGCAGTTTCCCAAGGAAAAGCTGCACAGCCACGGCGCCAATGTGAGCTACACCTTCGAATCGATCTTGATCGCCGCCGATGCCTTCAAGCGCGCCAAGTCCACCAACCCGAAGGAACTGGCCGACGCGGTGCGCCTGACCAACCTGACCGATCGCGTGAGCCTGGGCGGGCCGATCAAGTTCAATGCCAAGGGCCAGGTCGAAGGCAATCTTTCGGCCTGCCTCCTCAACAAGGATGGCCGCCCGCAGGTGGTGCTGCCAATCTCGGCAGCCGAGACCAAGCCGGTGTTTCCGTGGCCTGATTACAAGCCGGCCTGAACCGCATGCGCGCCTGTACGGGCCGGCGGTGCCGGCCTGTTTTGTTCGTGCCCTATGTGCCAGTCAGCCCGTGGCTGGGTGCCTCGCGTTCGCCTGAGGCTGCAATGCCATGACCTGGGACTTGGCCGCCAATGTGGTGATCTCGGGTTTCCTGACCGGCATGGTGTACGGCCTGATGGCGCTCGGCCTGTCGGTGATTTTCGGCGTGGTGCGGGTGGTCAATTTCGCCCACGGCGAAATGATGACCATCGCCATGTATGCCAGCGTGGTGCTGTTCGCCGCCTTCAAGCTCGACCCGTTTCTTGCCGTGCTGCCGGTGGCGGCGGCCTTCTTCATCTTCGGCTACGCCCTGCAGGCCGGATTGATCAACCCCTTCATCACCCGCCCGGAGCATTCGCAATTCATGCTGCTGGTGGCGGTGGCGATCATCATGGTCAACGGTTTGCTGATGATCTTCGGGCCCGACGCGCGCAATATCCAGGTGGACTACCAGCTCGAATCGTTCGAACTGGGCCGGCTCCTGATCGACAAGGCACGCCTGTATGCGGCAAGCGTCGCTGTGCTGACTGCCGGGCTGCTGTTCGCTTTTTTCCGCTTGACTCTCACCGGCAAGGCGATTCGCGCCTGTGCCGACAACCATCTGGGCGCGCTGGTGGTGGGGCTCAATGTCAAGCATCTGTACGCGCTTACCTTCGGCGTCGGCGCGGCCTGCGTGGCGGTGGCCGGCTGCATGATGGTGCTGCTGGTGGACGTGACGCCCAGCCTCGGGCCTGCATACACCCTGCTGGCGTTTGTCACCGTGATCGTGGGCGGCCTGGGTTCGATGCCGGGCGCGCTGGTCGGCGGCATCCTGATCGGAGTGTCGGAAGCGCTGGCGGGTCTTTTGATCGCACCGTCGGCCAAGAGCATGTTCAGCTTTGGCCTCTTGATTCTGGTGCTGCTGCTTAGGCCCCAGGGCCTGCTTGGAAAACGCACATGAACCGGCGCGCTGCGGTGTTGCTGGGATTGCTGGGCGTGGCACTGGTGCTGCTGCCGATGTTCGCCAACAGCTATGTGCTGTCGGTGGCCACCCTGATCCTGTTTTTTGCTTTCACCGGCCAGGCCTGGAACGTGATGATGGGCTTTGCCGGCCAGTTGTCGCTCGGGCACTCGCTATATGTCGGGGTCGGCGCCTATGCTGCGGCTGGCCTCTTCTTCCACTATGGCATCGGCGCCTGGGCCGGGGTCTGGCTGGCGATCGCGGTGTGCGTTGCAGTCGGCGCGGTGATCGGTTTTCTGGCTTTCCGGTTTGGCATCTCCGGTGTTTACTTCGCGCTTCTGACCATCGCGTTTGCCGAATTCACACGCATCGGTTTCGATCACCTGCAATGGCTGGGTGGCCCGGGCGG
>JAYVWK010000293.1:0-2886 GCA_043786185.1 Burkholderiales bacterium | reverse complement strand
CGGGAGGCTTGAAACCCCTTGGCCATCGAAACCGGGCCGCGCGGGTCGCGCGGTACCAGTTGCTGGCGCGCCGGATCAACCAGCAAGTCAAGGTCTTCCATCGGAATCGCGCCCAGCAGCACTTCGTCGCCAAACACCATGGCGCCCACAAAACAGGACCGTCCAGCGGCCTCGACGCGCACCGGCCCCACATAAGGCGCTTCCACGCTGCGACCGTCGGCAAACGTGACACGGCGCACGCTCTCGGCCGCCAGGTTTAGCTGTCTTGCGACTGCCTCGGGAATACAAAGATGCAGTGCACCGGTATCGACCAACGCCTGCGCACTTACGCTATTGCCAGGGGGCTCCTTGGGGTTGTCGAGTTTGATTTCAGCATGAATCAGGCCCATGTCGATTGTCCTCTCTGCGAAAAACCGCTACCCCGCACAATGGTACCCCCTACGCCGCCTTGATCGCCACCACATTCAAGGCCAGACTCACCGGCGCGATGCCGAACACCCGCGCCTTCAGCTTGGCCAGTTCGTCGCGCATCTGCGCCGCCTTCTCGAATTCGAGATTCTTGGCGAACCCGAGCATCTGCTTTTCCAGTTGCGCGATCTGTTTGGAAATCTGCTTCTCGTTCATCGCCTCGAACCTGGCGGTTTCCTTATCCTCGTCGGCATGCGCCTTCAAGGCCTTGGTGTCGTAGACGCCGTCGATGATGTCGCGAATCCGCTTGGCCACCCCTACCGGCGTGATGCCGTGCAGCAGGTTGTAGGCCACTTGTTTGGCGCGCCGGCGGTCGGTTTCACCGATCGCCTTTTGCATCGAGTCGGTGACGCGGTCGGCATACAGGATCGCGGTGCCGTTGATGTGGCGCGCGGCGCGGCCGATGGTCTGGATCAGGCTGCGCTCGCTGCGCAAAAAGCCTTCCTTGTCGGCATCCAGGATGGCCACCAGCGACACCTCCGGAATATCCAGCCCCTCGCGCAGGAGGTTGATGCCCACCAGCACATCGAATACCCCCAGGCGCAGGTCGCGGATGATCTCGACCCGCTCGACGGTGTCGATGTCCGAATGCAGGTAGCGCACCCTGACCTTGTGCTCGGCTAAGTATTCGGTCAACTGCTCGGACATGCGCTTGGTCAGCGTGGTCACCAGCACGCGCTCGCCGGCGGCCACCCGCAGGCCGATTTCGGACAACAGATCGTCGACCTGGGTCGCGGCCGGGCGCACGATCAGGATCGGATCGACCAGCCCGGTCGGGCGCACCAGTTGCTCGACGACCGCATCGCCGCTCTGGCGCTTTTCGTAATCGGCCGGGGTGGCCGAGACGAATACGGTCTGGCGCATCATGCGCTCGAATTCCTCGAACTTGAGCGGCCGGTTATCCAGCGCCGAGGGCAGGCGGAAGCCGTAATTGACCAGGTTTTCCTTGCGCGAGCGGTCGCCGTTGTACATGCCGCCCAGTTGCCCGGTCAGCACATGCGACTCATCGAGGAACATCAGCGCATCCTTGGGCAGGTAGTCGATCAGGGTCGGCGGCGCCTCGCCCGGCCCGCGCCCGGACAAGTGGCGCGAGTAGTTCTCGATGCCCTTGCAGAAGCCGATTTCGGCCATCATCTCCAAATCGAAGCGGGTGCGCTGCTCGATGCGCTGCGCCTCCACCAGCTTGTTCTCCGCCACATACCAGTCGATGCGCGCGCGCAATTCGAGCTTGATCGCCTCCACCGCGCGCAGCGTGGTCTGGCGCGTGGTCACATAGTGGCTGCCGGGATACACGGTGAAGCGCGGCACTTTCTGGCGGATGTGCCCGGTCAGCGGGTCGAACAGCTGCAGGCTCTCGACCTCGTCGTCGAACAGGGAAAGGCGCAGCGCGGTCTCGTTGTGCTCGGCCGGAAACACGTCGATCACGTCGCCGCGCACGCGAAAGCTGCCGCGCGAAAAATCCATGTCGTTGCGGGTGTACTGCATGGCGGTCAAGCGCACGATGATGTCGCGCTGCGACAGCTTGTCGCCCACCCGCAGGGTCAGCACCATCTTGTGATAATCCTCGGGGTCGCCGATGCCGTAGATGGTCGAGACGGTGCCGACGATGATCGCGTCGCGCCGCTCCATCAGCGACTTGGTGGCCGACAGGCGCATCTGCTCGATATGCTCGTTGATCGAGGAATCCTTCTCGATGAACAGGTCGCGCGAGGGCACGTAGGCCTCGGGCTGGTAATAGTCGTAATAGCTGACGAAGTACTCCACCGCGTTATGCGGGAAGAACTCGCGGAATTCCGAATACAACTGCGCGGCGAGGGTCTTGTTGGGTGCCAGCACCAGTGCCGGCCGGCCGGTGCGCGCGATCACCTGCGCCATGGTGTAGGTCTTGCCGGAGCCGGTCACGCCCAAAAGCGTCTGGAATGACAGGCCGTCATTGAGGCCTTCGACCAGCTTGTCGATCGCCTCGGGCTGGTCACCGGCCGGCTGGAATGGCTCGAACAGCTGGAACGGGCTGCCCGGAAAGGTACGCAAGGTCATGTGAGCGGTCCGGCGTTGACGAACCTCACATTTTAACCAGCGTAGCCATTGCAAACATCAGGAAACTACGTACCGCAAAGCGCGCTGGACCTGTTGCCGCCGGCGCGCTCCCCTGAAATGTGCGCAAATCTGGCCCGAACTCTATTGCTTCAGCCCGAACTCTTCTGGCGAATCGCCAGGATCGCCTGGTTGCGCAGAGTCTTCAGCAGATTGAGTTCGCCGTCGGCGAAGCGCAGGCGCCCGGCCTCGACATGGTCGGCATAGATCAGCGCCACCGGCTTTTTGTTGATCGCCACCGGAAACAACACGAAGCCGCGCGCGCTCAGGGTTTTCCGGTACCAATCCGGAATGTAGGGGCGGATCTTTTCGGATTCGCTGTCT
>JAYVWK010000292.1:0-5080 GCA_043786185.1 Burkholderiales bacterium | reverse complement strand
TGGCCGTCGGCATGGCGCACGGTTACACCCTTGCGACCGGCCGCGCGCAGGCGGTGATGCTGCATGTGAGTGTCGGTACTGCGAACGCGATCTGCGCGCTGATGAATGCTGCGCGCGGATGGCGAACTTCTGGTGGGAATCCCGGGGCTGCCTTGAACGTGTCAGCGCGGCCATGCAATCGCCGGCTGTGAACGCTCGAAGTCGAACGCCGCCGCCAGCGCCAGGTCTTCGCGATAGGCCGGCGCCACGATCTGCATGCCGATCGGCAACCCGGCGGCGGTAAAGCCGCAATTGACGCTCAAGGCCGGTTGTTGGGTCAGGTTGAACGGATAGGAAAACGGTGTCCACCAGGTCCAGTCGACGGGGTTCGCCGTGATCGCCGCCGGCACCTCTTGCGGCGCGACCCTCCCAACTGCGAACGGCTGCACCGCTAGTGTCGGCGTCACCAGCAGATCGAAGCGCTGGTTGAAGCGTTTCATCACTTCGCCCACCGCGACCCGCTGCTGCTGGTAATCGAGAAAATCACTGACGCTGTAACGTGCCGCGTATTCGCAGGTGGCTTGCAGGCCGGGGTCGAGCTGCTTGAAGCGGTCTGGCGGCAGGCGGCCGAAGGTGTTGCGTGCGGTGGCGAACCAGTGGATGGCGAACAGTGGTGCGCAGTCGGGCAGTCCGGGATCGACCTCCTCAACGAACGCCCCCAGATCGATGAGCGTCGCCACCGCGCGCTTGACCGCGGCTTCCACTTCCGGGTCGACATGGGGCACATAACCCAGGCGCGGACTGTAGGCCACACGCAGGCCCTTGATGCCGCGCACCAGGCCGCTTGCATAAGCGGGTGCAATCGGTGGCAGCGCGCTCCAGTCGCGCGCATCGGCCCGCGCCAGTACATCCAACAACAGCGCCGCATCCTCGACCGAGCGGGTCATCGGGCCGACATGCGCGACCGTGCCCATCGGTGACAAGGGCCAGGCCGGCACGCGGCCGAAATGCGCCTTGATGCCGGTGGTGGCGGTGAACGCGTTCGGGATGCGGATCGAGCCGCCGCCATCGGTGCCGACCTGCAGCGCGCCCATGCCGCCAGCCAGCGCGGCGGAGGCACCGCCGGAGGAACCGCCGGGGGTCAACGCCGGATTCCACGGGTTGTGGGTGATGCCGTGCAGAGGCGAATCAGTGGCGCCTTTCCAGCCCCACTCGGGCGTGTTGGTCTTGCCCAGCAAGACCGCGCCGGCTTCGCGCAGGCGCGCGGTACAGGGCGCGTCGTCGTTCCAGGGCCCGGCCGGATCGACCGTTTTCGAGCCGCGCATGGTGGGCCAGCCGCGCGTGAGCAGCAAATCCTTGATGCCGGTGGGTACGCCATCGATCGCCGACAGCGGCTTGCCGGCGCGCCAGCGCGCCTCGGAGGCGCGGGCATCGGTGAGCGCACTGTCCGGGTCGACGTGGCAATAGGCGTTGATCTGCGGATTCCTGGCGGCAATTCGGTCAAGGGTCGCGCGCGTCACCTCGACCGGCGACAGGGAGCCATCGGCATAGCCGCGCGCCAGTTGCGCGGCGCTCATCCAGATCAGGTTGCTCATTGGACTACCCTCCTGTCACTGCGTGACATCCTCCCCGAGGGAGGCGCATTGTTCAATTCGGCGCTTCCTTCGGACGGCCGGGCGGGAGCGCTCATGGCATCAATCCCGATCCGACCACAGTTTGCCGCCGGTGGCCCAATCCTGCTTTTTGACATCCTCGAAAATGATGTCGACCGCCTCCACGCCGCAGTCAAGAACGCGGCAGGTCTCGCGTGTGATCGCTGCGGCCAGTTCGCGCTTTTTTTCCACGCTGCGGCCTTCGAACAATTTAATGTGCATGCTGGGCATGGCAGGGTTCCTCCGGGGTCAACGAATTTCAGACAACAAGCGCTTGATCAGCCCGTGCGCCTGCGGCACGTAGCCGGCACCGAACAGGTTGACATGATTGAGCATGTGATAGAGGTTATAGAGATCGCGCCGCACCGCATAGCCCGGATCAAGCGGCCAGGCTTCGCGATAGGCGGCGGCAAACTCGGGTTCGAAACCGCCGAACAGTTCGCTCATGGCGAGATCGGCTTCGCGGTCGCCGAAGTAGACCGCCGGGTCATAGATCACCGGCGTGCCGTCTTTGAGAAAGCCGGCGTTGCCACGCCACAGGTCGCCATGCAGCAGCGCCGGTTGCGGCTGGTAGCCGGGAAAGAAACCGCCGATCGAGTCGCCGATCCTGAGCGCATCGTCGAGCCAGGCGCCGGCCGCCGGGCTGGCCGCGGCCTGACGCAGCTGCGGCCCTAAGCGCTGGTCGCGAAAAAACGTGGGCCAGAGATCGCTCTGATTGTTGGCCTGCGGCGTGGCGCCGATGAAATTGTCGCGTTCGAACCCGAAGCTTGCGGCTCCCGCACGGTGCAGCTGCGCAAGCGCGCGTCCCATGCGGGCGAAATCCTGTGGTGCGCCCGCCACCAAATCCAGGTGCTCAAGTACAAGGTAGCTGTGGCGTCCCTCACCACCCAAAAGCAGGACCTCAGGCACGCGCAGGGCGCCGACGCGCCCCAGGGTCTCCAGGCCGCGCGCCTCGGCGCGCAGGCGGCCCATATGGTCCGGTGTTCCGGCCTTGACGAACAGCAGCGTGCCGTCGCCCAGGATCGCGCGATACGCCGGCTGAATCGAGCCGCCGCTAACCGCGACCACCTCTTTGACCTCAATCACCCGGCGCGCCAGGCGGGTGAAGAAAATCGTCAGTTGTTCCCGCATGCCGCCCTCTGTCATGGCGCAGGATGATACACGCGGGTTTCGCTATCGAAGCAGCCGGCCGCGCCGCTACAATGGATGCATGTCATCGCCCGCGGCCAAGTGCATCATCATCGGCATCACCGGCGCCACCGGCTGCATTTACGGTGTGCGTCTGTTGCAGGCCCTGCGCGCGATCGGCGGCTGGGAGACTCATGTCATCGTATCGAATGCCGGCGCACTCAATGCGCGCCATGAGCTGGACATGTCGAAGGCCGATATCGAGACGCTTGCCGATGTGGCGCACGACAATCGCGATGTCGGCGCCAGCATCGCCAGCGGCTCGTTTCTATCTCACGGCATGGTGGTGGCGCCATGCTCGATGAAGACCCTGGCATCTGTGGCGCATGCGTTCGCCGACAACCTGATCGCGCGTGCGGCCGACGTGGTGCTCAAGGAGCGCCGGCGACTGGTGCTGGTCACGCGCGAGACGCCGCTCAACCTGGCGCACTTGCGCAACATGACGGCGATAACCGAGATGGGTGGGGTGATCTATCCACCGTTGCCCGCGCTATACCAGTCGAAGACCACGCTGGATGATCTGGCCAACCACAGCGTTGGCCGCATCCTCGACTTGTTCGGAATTCCTTCCGAGGGCTTGGTCGAGCGCTGGGGCGGCCTTGGGCAGGCGGTGGAGAAGTAAGGTGCTAGCGCAGGCTCAGCAGCACAGTTTGTAGGCCCTGCTCCAGCTTGCGCGTGGCAGCGCGTATCGGGCCGTCGTCGAGCAAGGCATCCACCTGTGCGGAACGCGCGGGATCGGCCGATGCGCGTAAGGCCAGTGCCAGGGCAGGACCTGGTCGCGACACGTGAAACTCGCGGCCGGCCAGCATGGTTTGCGCCGCCGTTGCGCTCGCCCCGGTTTCTTGCGCGAAAAGCGCCGCAGTCTCCTGCGGGTGGGTGATGAGCCACCGGCGCGCCCGCTCGTACAAGCCGACGACGCGTTCGACCATTTCGGGCCGGCCGGCAAGAAAATCTTCCCGCACCACCAGCAGGCGGTAGTCGCCGGCCTTGCGCGAGACCACGAAAACCGCTTTCAGCGACTCACCGGCGGCGCGCCGCGCCAGCGCATCTTCGGCGCGTAATACGGCGAAGTCCGCAGCCGACCCTGCCGGCACCCAATGAATCGCGGCGTTGCTCGCGGTCTCAGCCCAGCGCATGTCCCTGATCACCATCGCGTGCGGCGCCTGGGTGCCGATTTCAAGGGTGGCAGGTACGCTGGATTCGGCCGCCACGGCGAAGCTGGAAAAGGCGCCGATGGCGGCCAACAGAGCGATAAAGCGATGTGTGCGTGGCATGGGAAAAGCGCGATCCGGTCAACAGGAGAGCACGATCTTAGAGCGAACTTAATAACCGTAGAACGAATATATTCTTGTCAATTAATATCAAAATGGAATATAGAGTGCCAAATAAAAACGGCGACCCGAAGGTCGCCGTTGCCGCACAAAAACTGCTGGACGCGGTCAGTCGGCGTATTGGCCGGCTTTCTTGATGATCGGCGTCCATTTGTCGATCTCGGCCTTGAGGAAGGTGCGCAGGCCTTCCGGGGTCTGCTTGGCCGGCGGCACGATGATGGCGCCGAGCTTGTCCATCGCATCCTTGAATCCCGGGTCCTTGAGCGCCGCCTGCAGCGAAGCGTTGAGCTTGTCGGTCACCGCCTTGGGCGCGCCCTTCGGGGCATACATGCCGTGCCATACCGCCAGGTCAAAGCCTTTCAGGCCCTGGCTGTCGAGCGTGGCGACATTCGGCAGGGACGAAACCTTTTCCTTGGTGGTCACGCCATAGGCCTTGATGCGGCCGGTGGTGATCAGCGAGGTCGTCTGGGTGGTCTGGTCGCACAGCAACTGTACCTGCCCGCCCTGCAGATCGGTCATCGCCGGCGCGGTGCCCTTGTACGGAATGGTCTGCAGATCGACCTCGATGGTGCTCATGAACAACAGGCCGCACAGGTGGGATGCGGCGCCCAAGCCCGCGTTGGCGTAGTTGACCTTGTCCTTGTTGGCCTTGAGGTAGGGAATCAGCTCGGCGTAGTTCTTGGGCGGGAAATTGTTGTTCGCAACCAGGGTCATCGGCACATCAACCACCTGGCCGATGTACTCGAAATCGTTCATCGGGTTGAAACGCAGCACGCGATACAAGGCTGGCGCGGTCGACATGCCGATGTGATGTACCAGCACCGTGTAGCCGTCCGGAGCCGCTCTGGACACAAACTCAACGGCAAGCGTGCCGCCGGCGCCCGGCTTGTTTTCCACAATCACCGTGCCGCCCATCGATTTGGTCATCGC
>JAYVWK010000291.1:0-4799 GCA_043786185.1 Burkholderiales bacterium | reverse complement strand
TTCGCGCCGAATCTCCCGACCATGGGCGAGGCTGGCATCGCCGAATTCGACCATTCCGGCGGCATCGGCGTGTTCGCGCCGGCCGGCACGCCGCGCGTGGTGATCGACCGGCTTTCCGCAGCGCTCACCAGGATTATCGCGCTGCCCGATACGGTAAGCCGCTTCGCCGCCGCCGGCCTGGAGTCGATCACCAACAACACGCCCGAGCGCCTGACCGAGGTCGTCACCGCGGATCGCGCGAAATTCCTGCGGATTGTCAAACTGTCCGGCGCCGCGCCGGAATGAACCGAGGGTGCCGACGATGACCCACCTGCCCCTGATAGCCACCATGATCGGCGACCCTGCGGGGATCGGTCCCGAGGTCGCGGTCAAGGCGCTCGCCAGCGGCGAACTTGCCGGCCTGTGCGAGCCGCTCCTGATCGGCGACACCGGCGTGGTGCGGCGCGCGGCGGCGCTCAGCGGCGTCAACCTGCCCATCGAGCGGCTCGACTCGGTGAGCCAACTGGTCCGCGGGTCGCAGGCGATTCGCGTGCTCGATCCGGGTGGTTTCGAGGTTGCCGGCTGTCCGTTCGGCCAGGCCTCCGCGACTTCCGGCCACGCTGTTCTCGACTGGATCCGCATCGGCTACGAACTGGGCGCCGCCGGCGGCATCGAAGGCCTGGTGATGGGGCCGGTCGACAGCGACTCGCTGAAACAAACCGGCAAGATGCCCGACATCGACGCCCTGCAACCGGCAGGCACCTTCATGCTGCGCCTCGCCGCCGGCTTGCGCATCGTGCCTTTGTCCGAGCATGTCGGCCTCATCAAGGCGCTCGCCCTGGTGAGCACCGAACGCCTGCTGCATGTGCTGCGCCTGGTGCATGAGCACCTCACCAGATGGGGCGTGGCGAAGCCGCGCATCGCGGTGGCCGGCATCAATCCGCATGCGATGTTCGCCGAAGATCGCGAGCGCATCGGGCCGGCGATCGAGGCGGCGCGCGGCGCCGGTATCGATGCCTACGGGCCGATCGGTCCGGATACCGTGTTTCGCATGGCGCTCGATGGTCGCTATGATGCGATCATCACCATGTACCACGACCAGGGCCAGATCGTGGTCAAGACGCTCGGCTTCGAAGGCGCCTGCACGGTCTACCTCGGCCTGCCTTATGTGCTGCTCAACGTGCCGCACGGCAGCGCATTCGATATTGCCGGTAGCGGCGTCGCGCAGCACCTGAGCATGCTGGCGGCGATCCGCACAGCGGCGAATCTGGCCGCCGGTCGCGGCATCGTGCTCAATTGAATCGCCCGCGTCGCCAACCGCCCGCCCTGGCTCAAATTGGAGACTCTAATGCCTGATTTCCGCTTCCGTCGCCTGGCCTATGTTGCGCTGCGCGTACGCAGCATCGAACAATCCGGCAAATTCCTCAAGGAAGTGATGGGCCTTGATGGCGACATCACGCCGGCGGGCGGCCAGCACTTTTTTCGCTGCGGCAACGACCATCACAACCTGGTGCTGATCGAAGGTGATGCGCCGGGGCTGGCGCGGGTGGCTTTCGAGATGGAGTCGGAGCGCGATCTGGCGGCTGCCGAAGCGCAGCTTTCGTCCCTGGGACTGGCCCCAGTGCCGGTGGCGGCGGGCGAATGCGCTGCATTGAAGCAGGGCCGCACATTGCGCGTCACCGAACCCGCCACCGGGCTGACGGTCGAGCTTAGCGCCGCGATGCAGGCGCACGAAAAACCGTTCCAGCCAACCTTGACCAAGATCGCGCGCCTGGGCCATCTGGTGATCGGCACGCCCAATGCGGCAGCCGCGGTCGAGTTTTTTGTGAAGCAACTCAATTTCCGGGTCTCCGATCAGGTCGAGGGCATCATCACGTTCATGCGCTGCTTTCCGAACCCGCTGCACCACAGCCTGGGCATCGCCGCGGCGCCGGTGAACCGCCTGCACCACGTGAACTTCATGGTCACCGACATCGACGACATCGGCCGCGCGCTGGCGCGCTTGAAGCGCATGGGCGTGCCGATCGTCTACGGGCCAGGCCGCCACCCGCCGTCGGGCAGCATCTTTCTGTATTTCCTCGACCCCGACGGCATGACCTTCGAATTCAGCTTCGGGATGGAGGAATTTTCCGAACAGGCGCCGCGTGCGGCACGTGTGTTGCCGGGGCGGCTCGATTCGCTCGATTCATGGGAGTGCGGTCCGCCCGATCCGCGTTTCGCCCAGGGCGGGCCGATCCTGATGGCTGGCGCCGCAACGTGAAAGCGGCAACGCCGCGCGGGTCGATGGTCGGGAAACTGGCCGAAAAGAAGGGTTCAAAATGAAGATTCGGTTTTGCGGCGCGCTGTTGCTGATGGCGATGCTGTTCCCTTACGCACTTAAGGCGCAGTCCTACCCCACCAAGACCGTGCGCATCGTAGTCCCGGTGGCCACCGGCGGCATCGCCGACTATTACTCGCGCGTGATCGGCGCTAAGCTCAGCGAAGCCTGGGGTCAGCCGGTGGTGGTGGAAAACCGCGCCGGCGGCGGCGGCAATATCGGCGCCGACGTGGTTGCCAAATCCGCGCCCGACGGTTACACGCTGGTGATGGGCTTCGTCGGCTCGCATGCGGTCAACCAGTTCCTGTTCGCCAAAATGCCTTACGACACGCAGCGCGACTTCGTCGCCGTAGCGATGGTCATCGAGGCCGAAGGGATACTCGCGGTGCACCCTTCAGTGCCCGTCAATTCGGTGCAGGAGTTGCTCGCCCTGGCGCGCGCCAAGCCGGGGTCGCTGTCGTATGCTTCCGGCGGCATCGGCACTGCCAGTCACTTAGCCGGCGAGCTTTTCAAGTCCATGACCAAGACCTTCATGGTGCATATCCCGTATCGCGGCAACGCGCCGGCGATCGCCGATCTGATCGGCGGCCAGACGCAACTCACTTTCGCTACCTTGCCCACCGCCATTGCGCATGTGCGCGCCGGCAAGTTGAAGGGCATCGCGGTGATCGGCAGCACGCGCTCGGCGGCGGCGCCGCAGTTGCCCACCATTGCCGAATCCGGCGTGCCGGGCTTCGCGGTCAACAACTGGATCGGCCTTTTCGCGCCGGCCGGCACGCCGCCGGAGGTGGTGCGCAGACTCAATGCCGAGGTCATGCGCATCATGCAGTTGCCGGAGATCACCCGGCGCATGGAAGTCGAGGGCGAACGTCACACGCCCAACACCCCCGAGCAGTTCGCGCAGTTCGTGCGTGACGAGACGGCGAAATGGGGCAAGGTAGTGGGGGCCGCGGGCCTCAAGGCCGAATAGACCAGCATTGGCTGCTGAAAATGCCGGTGACGCCCGTCACCTGCAACTACCGGCGCCGCAGTCCCGCATTCCACACCGCTTCACCTGACCACAAGCGATGACCCAGACCTCGCGTACCCGCATCGCCGCCGACATCGGCGGCACCTTTACCGACGTCACCGCCTTCGATGAAAAGCGCGGTGTGCTCATGCTGGGCAAGACCCTCACCACGCCGCAGCGCCTGATCGACGGCATTCTCGATGGCATGAACAAGGCCGGCGTCACTCTCGCTGAAGCCAACCTGTTCCTGCATGGCACGACGATCGCGATTAACACCATGCTGGAGCGCACGGGTGCGCGCGCCGCGCTTGTCACCACGCGCGGCTTTCGCGACATCTATGAGATCGGCCGCATCAACCGGCCCGACTCCTTCAACCTGCGCCACCGCAAGCATGCGCCCTTGATCGAGCGCGACTTGCGCTTTGAAGTGAGCGAGCGCCTGCGGGCCGACGGCACGGTGCACCAGAAGCTCGACATGGGCGAGGTCGAGGCGATCGCCGATGAACTGGTGCGTCGCGGCATCGAGGCGGTCGCGGTGCTGTTCCTGCATTCCTATCGCAACCCGGCGCATGAGCGCGCGGTCAAGGCGGCGCTCAAGAAACGCCTGCCGCACGCCTTCATCTCGATTTCATCCGACCTGTCGCAGGAATATCGCGAATACGAGCGCACTTCCACGGTGGTAGCCAATGCCTACATCGGTCCGCGGGTTGACAACTACCTGCGCGAGATCGAGGAGACGATCAAGCGCGAGAAATTCACCGGCAAGTTCCTGGTGGTGCAGTCCACCGGCGGCCTCTATGCGCTGTCGGAGGCGCGCTCCGACTGCGTGCGCATGATGGAGTCCGGCCCCGCCGCCGGGGTGATCGGAACGCAAGCCCTGTGCCGCACCCTGGGGATTGAAAACGCCATCGCCTTCGACATGGGCGGCACCACCGCCAAGGCCGGCGTGGTGCGCGACGGCACGGCGTTGACCACCGGTAGCGCGATGATCGGCGGCTATCTGACCGGCCTGCCCTTGCTGACGCCGATGATCGATATCCACGAAGTGGGCACCGGCGGCGGCAGCATCGCGACGGTGAGCGAATCGGGCGCCTTGCGGGTTGGCCCGCAAAGCGCGGGCGCGGCGCCCGGCCCGGTGTGCTACGGGCTGGGCGGCACCGAACCCACCGTGACCGACGCCAACCTGGTGCTCGGGCGGCTCGACCCGCAGCGCTTCCTGGGCGGCGAGATGCTGCTTGACAAGGCCGCGGCCAGCGCCGCGCTAAAGAAGCGGGTGGCCGCACCGCTGGGGCTTTCGGTCACGCAGGCGGCATTGGGCATCCTGCGCATCGCCGCGGCCGCGATGTCGCACGCGGTCAAGGGCGTCACCACCGACCGCGGGCTCGACCCCGGTGCGTTCCCGACCATGTTCGCCTATGGCGGCGCGGGCCCCTTGCACGCCTCGATGGTGGCGCGCGAATTGCGCATTCCACGGGTGATCATTCCGCGCGCGCC
>JAYVWK010000290.1:0-3453 GCA_043786185.1 Burkholderiales bacterium | reverse complement strand
GAGCTGATGCAGCGTTTCGCGGTGGCGCCGGAACGCACCCTGATGATCGGCGACACCACGCATGATTCGCAGATGGCGCAGAACGCCGGCGTGCCTGCGCTGTCGGTCACTTATGGTGCGCATCCACGCGCGCAGCTGGAGACCCTGACGCCGCTTTGCGTGCTCGATTCGGTCGAAGAGATGTCGGCATGGCTGACGCGCCACGCCTGATCTGCGCCGGCGCGGAGCTGGCTGAAGGCGGCAGCGGGGTGCGCTTCGAGCGCGCGCTGGGCGGACGCAGCGAGCCGGCGTTCGTGATTCGCTATGACGGCCAGGCGCGTGCTTTTGTCAACAGTTGTGCGCACGTCGCGGTCGAACTCGACTGGCGGCCCGGAGTGTTTTTCGACGCCGACGGCTTATACTTGGTGTGCGCTACCCATGGCGCGCTGTACGACCCTGCGACCGGTGCCTGCGCCGGCGGCCCGTGTCAGGGCCGGGGGCTCACACCGCTTGCCGTACGTGAAGTCGACGGCAATATTTTTCTGGAAGACTGATGATGCAGAACGACGATCCGAACCGGGGGCCGCAGGCGCCTGGCGACACCGATTCCAAGCCGCAAGGCGCGGCCGAGAACACCATCCCGCTCCCCGAAGCCGCCGCGGTTACGGCAGCCACTATGGTGCCGCCACTGGCTGCGAGCAGCGCCAAGGCTGGCGCCGTCAAGGAGACGGCCGCCAAGAAGACTGCCGCGGACCCCACCAGCTGGGAACGTCAGACTATCGAAAAGCTGGCTTTCGCGGCTTTGAAAGAGCAGAAATCTTCGCGTCGCTGGGGCATCTTTTTCAAACTGCTGACTTTCACCTACATCACCTTCGCGATCATCATGCTGTTCGACTTGCCGATTTTCGGCAAGAAATCGTCCACCATGGAAAAACACACCGCTTTGGTCGAATTGCAGGGCGTGATCGAAGCCAGCGGCAACAACAGCGCCGACCACATCAGTTCCGCCTTGACCAGCGCCTTCAAGGACGAACACTCGGCCGGCGTGATCCTGCGCATCAACAGCCCCGGCGGCAGTCCGGTGCAGTCGGGCATCGTGTACGACGAGATCAAGCGCCTGCGCGCCAAGTATCCCGACAAGCCTTTGCATGTGGTGGTCGAGGACCTGTGTGCCTCGGGCGGCTATTACATCGCGGCATCGGCCGACAAGATCTTCGTCGACAAGGCCTCGCTGGTAGGCTCGATCGGCGTGTTGATGGACGGTTTCGGCTTCACCGGTACGATGGAAAAACTCGGGGTCGAACGGCGCGTGTACACCGCCGGCGAGAACAAGGCCTTCATGGATCCGTTTTCCCCGGCCAGCGAGAAACATCGCGAGTTCACCCGGGCCATGCTGGGCGAAATCCACGCCCAGTTCATCGATGTGGTCAAGAAGGGCCGCGGCAAACGCTTGAAGGAGAACCCGGACACCTTCACCGGCCTCATATGGACCGGCGCCAAAAGCATCGAGATGGGTCTGACCGATGGTTACGGCACGGTCGATTCGGTGGCGCGCGATGTGATCAAGGCCGAGAAGATCATCGACTACACCGAGAAGGACAACGTGGCCGAGCGCCTGGCCAAGCGTTTCGGGGCGACCATGGCCGGCGTGCTGGCCGATCGCCTGGCGCCGCGTGCAGGCGTGATGCGTTGATTGTCGGCGCCAAATAAAAAAGCCGGCCGCGAGGCCGGCTTTTTTACGTGCGCTAAGGAGAGGGTATGCCTGCCGCGATTCCGTCGCGACAATCTGCTTTTAGGCTTTCTTCATCTCCAGCATGGTGCCGGTGCATTTCGAGGCGCCGCACAGGCACTTCCAGATTTTCTGCAGCCGCTTGGTATGCGGTTCTTCGAGAGTGATGAAATACGAGTACGTCAACTCCTCGCCGGCCTTGATGTCCTTGATGGCATCGATGTAGACGCGCTCGCGCTCGGGGCGGCCGTCGTCGTCTTCCTCGCAAATCGAATTGCAATTCGGTGCGCAGCCGTGGTTGATCCAGCGCGCCGGATTGCCGCCCTGGTTGGCGTCGATCACGTAGTAGTCGTTCAGGGTGAACAGAAACGTGTGGCCGGACTCCGAGGTGCCGCCGTAGACGCGGTCGGCTTCCTTGTGGGTCAGGCGCCGGCCCTTGTATTCGATGATGCGGGTGCCTTTCTTGATCGCCTTCGCGGCGAACACGCCGCGGCCGTGTATCAGGGAGTTGCGAACTTCAACAAGTTTTTCTGTCATGGGGTCGCGCAGTCGGCGCTGCGCAGGCAGCGTTGGGGGGGGGGAGTGGCGATTCAGGCGTGCTTGCGGATGAAGGCGGCGATTTTCGGATAAATCAATTCGCGCCAGCGGCGCCCGGCGAAAATTCCGTAATGACCGCACTTGGGCGCGGTGAAATGCTGCTTGCGGGCTTTTGGAATGCCCGAACACAGGCCATGCGCAGCCTCGGTCTGCCCGCTGCCCGAAATGTCGTCGAGTTCGCCCTCGATGGTGAAAAGCGCCGTTTTGCGGATCGCCGCCGGCTCCACTTTGCGATGCTGCAACGCAGGTCCGGTGACCCAGGTGCCATTGGGCAGGGCGTGCTGCTGGAACACCATTTTTATGGTGTCTAAGTAATAGTCGGCATCCATGTCGAGCACGGCGTTGTATTCGTCGTAAAACGCGCGATGCTGGCCGGCAGATTCGCCGTCGCCTTCGATCAGGTGCTTGTAATACTCCCAGTGGCTGTCTAAATGCCGGTCCGGATTCATCGCCACGAAACCGGCGTGTTGCAGGAAGCCCGGATAAACGCGACGCATGTAGCCCGGGTAGTTAGCCGGCACGCGGTAGATCACGTTGTTCTCGAACCAGGAAAACGGCTTGGTCACCGCCAGCGTGTTGACCTCGGTAGGGCTCAACCGGGTATCGATCGGCCCGCCCATCATGGTCATGCTACGCGGGCTTTTCGGGTCGTTTTCGGCGGCCATCAGGGAAATCGCCACCAGTACCGGCACGGTGGGCTGGCACACCGAGATCACGTGCACATCCGGTCCCAGGAGGCGGATGAATTCGATCACATAGGCGACATAGTCGTCCAGTTGGAACTTGCCCTGGGCCATCGGCACCATGCGCGCATCGACCCAATCGGTGATGTAGACGTCGTGGTCGGTGATCAGTTGGCGTACGGTATCGCGCAAAAGTGTCGAGTGATGGCCCGAAAGCGGGGCGCACAGCAGCACCTTGGGGTCACGTGCCTTGGTTGCGCGCGCGAAGTGCTTGAGCACGCAAAACGGCTTGACGACGACTGCCTCTTCGGTGACTGCCACCCGGGCCCCGCGCACGGTGGTTTCGGTGATGCCGAATTCGGGCTTTTCGTAGTCTTTGCCCAGGCGGTGCAAGAGGGCATAGCTGGCGGAGATTTCGCGCGAAAACGGCAGGTAAGACAGCGGGCTTGCGGGGCTTGTGTAGAG
>JAYVWK010000289.1:0-5652 GCA_043786185.1 Burkholderiales bacterium | reverse complement strand
CTGGATCGACTACCCGGTGGATATCCGTTCCGGAACCGGCAGCGTGCGCGCGTGGCTTGGCTTCGACGGCGATCATCTTGAATACTTCACCAGCGACATAGGTCTGGCCAATGCGCAGGGGCGCCTAGAGCGCGACTTGCCGGTGTTGGAGCTTGCGCGTGTATCCGGCCGCATTGGCCTGCGCGAGATAGCCAGCGGCGGCACCGCGCTTGGCTTCGTGCGGATCGGCGAGAAGCAGGTGACCGGTTTCGAGCTCAGCGGGCGGCAGGTTTCGCTGACCACCAAGGATGGGGTCAGCTTGGCGCCGGCGGATTTTTCGATGAAGACCATCAGCGCGCGTGCCGCCAAGCCGCAGGAAATCGAACTGGAGGCCAATTCGCTCGATCTCGAACCCCTGGCCCAACTGCTTGAGCATTTGCCGCTTGATGCGCAGTTCCGCAAAACGTTGGGCGAATTCAATCCGCGCGGCTCGGTATTCGATTTTCGACTGTCGTGGCGTGGCGAGTTTGAAAAGCCGGTGTCCTATAGCGCTCGCGGGCGGTTTTTCGAACTCTCGCTGGACGCGCGCGGACCGGTTCCAGGTTTCGCCAGGCTCTCCGGAACGGTTGTCGCCAGCGAGAAGGGTGGCACGCTGACGCTCGCCAGTCGCAACGCCGTGGTCCTGTTGCCACAACTGTTCGAGGACCCGAAGCTTGACTTCGACATGCTGACCGCGCAATTGGGATGGTCGCATCCGAACGGCAAACTGGAGGTACGCACGGACAACGCCGCATTTTCCAACCAGGATGCGACGGGAACCGCGCAGCTTGTGTATCGCACCGAACCCGGTGCTCCGGGCTACTTGGAGCTCAATGCCAAGCTCGCGCGGGGCCAAGGTACGCGGGCGCATCGCTATCTGCCAAAACACATGAACTTGACGCGATCCTGGGTGCAGACCGCGATCGAGAAAGGCCGCGTGGATGAGGGCGTTTTTTACCTCAAGGGAAACCTGCAGGACTTTCCATTCAAGGACCCGAAACGCGGCAATTTTCGTGTCGCCTTGAAGCTTTCCGACGCGAGTTTCCTGTATGCGAGCGGCTGGCCGCGCATCGACAATGTCAGGGGCGATCTTATTTTCGATCGCAACGCCCTGCAGTTTCGCGGCAACGCGCCTGGGAATGTTGGTCTGGTCAAGCTGGGGCGCGTCGAGGCGCGCATACCCGACCTCGACGCAGCGCGCCTGGTGGTTGATGTGCAGGGCGCGGCCGAGGGGCCCACCCAGGCGTTTCTGCAATTCATCGACGAAAGTCCGCTCGATCGCATGTTCGACGGCTACACCGAGACCATCCGTGCCAGTGGAGCCGGGCGGCTCAATTTGAGTCTTTCGCTGCCCTTGGATGAGGTTGAAAAAATACGCGTGAACGGGCAATACCAGATGACCAACAACGACGTGAAGGTCGATGCGGACCTGCCGCTGCTGGCCAGGACCAATGGTGTGGTCGCATTTACCGAAACCGGGGTCAGTTTTCGCAACATGCGCGGCGACGCGCTTGGCGGGCAGTTCACGCTGACAGGCGCCAGCCGTGGCGACGGCAGCATCGCACTGACAGCGGCCGGCAACCTCACCGTTCCGGGACTGCGCAGCTGGCTCACCGACCCCCTGCTGGCAAGCCTATCAGGGAGCACGACCTGGCGGGCAGCGATCAACGTGCGCAAGAAGACCGGCGAATTGACAGTGGAGTCCAATCTCGCCGGCATCGCCATCGACCTGCCGGCGCCGTTCGGGAAGGTGGCGGCCGACGCCTGGCCCTTGCGCATGGCCAAGACCGCCTTGCCGGGCACCCGTAATGACGACGAGATCGCGATCAGTCTCGGACGGGTTTTAAGTGCGCGGGTGCAGCGGCGTTTGGAGGGTGGAGAGATGCGTTTCGCGCGCGCTGCCGTGGCGGTGGGAGACACCCTGCCGGCGCTGCCGCGCGCCGGACTGGCCTTGAACGTCACGGCGACCAACATCGACATCGAGCAGATCAGGGCCAGGCTTTTCGATGGCCGCTTGTCCGCGCCGTCCTCACACCAGGGCCCGTTGGTCGCCAACGCGGCGCCAGCGGCTCTGGCAGCCTACATGCCGGTGCAGGCCAATCTCAAGGCGGAGGTGCTCGATGTGTACGGCAAGCGCTTCACGCAGGTAAGGCTCGGTGTTTCGCAGGAAGGAAACGCATGGATTGCGAACCTGGCGTCGCAGGAAGCCAATGGCAATCTGACGTTTCAAGGCGGGAGCGGGCGTGACAACGGCCGTTTTACCGCTCGCTTGAAGAATCTGTTCATCCCCGCCAACTTGGCCCGCCAGGAACCGCGCGACGACACGCCCATGGATCGCATTGCCCAGGAAATGCCCGCTGTCGATGTCGTGATCGAGGCCTTCGAGGTCGGCGAGAAAAAACTCGGGAAGCTCGAACTGGTGGCTATCAACGCGGGCAATGAGTGGCGCATCCAGCGTTTGAACCTGGCCAACGCCGACGGCGTGTTGGCGGGTTCCGGGGCTTGGCGAGCGCGGCGCACCGGCGATACCCGGCGCAGGCTGGCGCTCGACTTCACCCTTGAGGCCTACGATGCCGGCAAGCTGCTGGATCGCCTGGGCTTTCCTGGGACGGTGCGCAACGGCGGCGGCAGGCTGGAAGGCAGCGTGGCCTGGGAAGGCTCGCCGCTGGCGATCGACTATCCGAGCCTTTCCGGCAATGTCGCGCTGCGGGTCGAGAAAGGGCAGTTTCTGAAGGCCGATCCGGGCGTTGGCAAATTGCTGGGCATCATGAGTCTGCAGGCGTTGCCGCGCCGTCTGGCGCTTGATTTTCGCGATGTTTTTTCCGAAGGTTTCGCCTTCGATCTGGTATCGGCTTCAAGCAAGATCGAGCGCGGTGTGCTGTCGACCACGGATTTCAAGATGACCGGGGTCACCGCGGCGGTGCTGATGAATGGCGAGGTCGACTTAGTCAAGGAGACACAGGGTTTGCGGGTGGTGGTGTTGCCGGATCTTTCCGGCGGCATGGGCTCGGTGATCACTGCCTTGCTGGGCAATCCGATTCTCGGACTGGCCACCTATCTGGCGCAACGGGTTCTCAAGGACCCGCTCGCGCGCGCGTTTTCGTTCGAGTATGTGATCAGCGGTACCTGGGCGGACCCGAAAACAGCGCGCATTCAGAACACACAGGTCGGTCAGGTCGGCGCAGGAGCCGAGCAAGGGGGGGCGCAAGCGCCGGCGGTTCCCTCGCAGCCGGCGCCGCCACGCGCGACCCGAGAGGAAGGCAAGTGACGAGCCGAATAATCAGGGTGGCTGCTATTCAAATGGTGTCAACGCCAACAGTGGCGGACAATCTTGTGGCGGCGGGCGAATTGATCGCGCGCGCGGCGGGTGGGGGCGCTCGCTTGGTTGCGTTGCCGGAATATTTCTGCATTCTGGGCCGCAAGGAAACCGACAAGGTCGATGCGCGTGAGCAATTCACGCCAGGGCGCCATGGCGGGCCGATCCAGGCATGGCTGGCGGAGATGGCCGCACGTCACAACATCTGGCTGGTTGGCGGAACCTTGCCGATTGACTGTGGTTCGAACAGTCGCATTCTCAATACCTGCCTGGTGTATGACAACCGTGGGTCTCTGGCCGCGCGCTACGACAAGATTCACCTGTTTGGTTTCAAGCGGGTCCAGGATGATGGCGTGGTCGAGCAATTCGATGAAGCCCGCACCATCGTGCACGGCGACAATGCGCCGGTGGCGATCGATTCGCCGTTCGGCAGGCTGGGCCTGTCGGTCTGCTATGACCTGCGGTTCCCCGAACTTTACCGGGCGCTGGGGCACTGCGATCTCATACTGGTGCCGTCGGCGTTCACCGCGACCACCGGGCGGGCGCATTGGGAGACGCTATTGCGCGCGCGGGCGATCGAAAATCTCGCCTATGTGCTGGCGCCGGCGCAAGGCGGCCTGCACCAGAACGGTCGGCGCACCCACGGTCATACGATGCTGATCGATCCCTGGGGTGAGATCAAGGCCCTACTGCCGGAGGGAGCCGGTGTGATCGTGGGCGAAATCGACCTCGATCACGTGGCTGCTTGTCGTGAAAGCCTGCCGGCGCTGGCACATCGCACTCTTTGAGCCACGGGGCTGGAATTCGCGGCTCTTGGCGCCATCTACAAGCGCATGCCGGCCGAAGCTAGGATAATGGCAAGGTCAATCACATGTTTCCTTCTGGAGCTACCCCGTGAAAGCAGTTTCACCCGATATTGCACATTTGGCCGCCGCGCGTTCTATACTTTTGACGCCCTACGGACTGGACGAATCGAATCTCACGCAGGTGCTGGGTTCGATGTTTGCGCGCCGCATCGACTATGCCGACCTGTACTTCCAGTATGCGCGCTCGGAGGGCTGGAGCCTGGAGGAAGGTATCGTCAAGTCGGGCAGCTTCAACATCGAGCAGGGCGTGGGAGTGCGTGCGATCAGTGGCGACAAGACCGCGTTTGCCTACTCCGACGACATTTCCCTGAAGGCCTTGCAGGACGCGGCGGGTGCCACTGCCGCGATTGGCCGTCAAGGCCAGTCCAGAAGCGTGAAAGCTGCTGCGGGCGCCGCGCGACGGCTGTATGCCGCCGCCGACCCCCTGGTGTCGCTGGATGCCGATGTCAAGGTGCGGCTTCTGGAGCGCATCGAGAAAATGGCGCGCGCTCTGGATGGGCGGGTGACCCAGGTCATGGCTTCGCTGGGCGGCACCTATGAGGTGGTGCTGGTCGCGCGCAGTGACGGCGTGCTTGCCGCCGATGTGCGGCCTCTGGTGCGGCTTTCGATCACCGTGATCGTCGAGGAAAACGGGCACCGCGAGTCCGGCGGCGCCGGTGGCGGCGGGCGCTTCGACTATGCCTATTTCAATGATGAGATCCTGCTCGACTACGCCAAGCAGGCGGTGCATGCCGCGATCACCAATCTGAAGGCGCAGGCGGCCCCGGCCGGAACCATGAATGTGGTGCTCGGCAACGGCTGGCCGGGGATTCTGCTGCATGAGGCCATCGGCCACGGACTGGAAGGCGATTTCAACCGCAAGGGCTCCTCGGCGTTTTCCGGGCGGGTCGGTGAGCGGGTGGCGGCACGTGGCGTGACCGTGGTTGATGACGGCACCATCGCCGATCGACGCGGGTCGCTCAACATTGATGATGAGGGCAATCGCACGCAGTGCACCACGCTGATTGAAGACGGCATTCTCAAGGGCTACATGCAGGATGCGCTCAACGCGCGCCTGATGAAGGTCAAGCCGACCGGCAACGGTCGCCGTGAATCATTCGCGCATGTGCCGATGCCGCGCATGACCAACACCTACATGCTTAACGGCGATCGCGAACCCGAAGAGATCATTCGTTCAGTGAAAAAAGGGCTTTACGCCAGAAATTTCGGTGGTGGGCAGGTTGACATCACCAGCGGCAAGTTCGTCTTTTCAGCTTCGGAAGCCTATCTCATCGAGGATGGGCGGGTGACGCATCCGGTCAAGGGGGCCACCATCATCGGCAACGGGCCGGACGCACTCAGGCGAGTGAAAATGATCGGCAACGACATGAAGCTCGACAGCGGCGTGGGCACTTGCGGTAAAGAGGGTCAGAGTGTGCCGGTGGGCGTGGGTCAGCCCACGCTGCGCATTGA
>JAYVWK010000288.1:0-5445 GCA_043786185.1 Burkholderiales bacterium | reverse complement strand
GCACCGGTGGAGACGTCATTGAAGACGATCTCCTCGGCCACGCGCCCGCCGAGCAGGACGTCGAGCCGGTCGAGCAGCTCCGCCTTGCGCATCAGGTAGCGGTCCTCGGTGGGCTGCTGTTGCGTATAGCCGAGCGCCGCGATGCCCCGCGGGATGATCGAGATCTTGACGACCTTGTCGGCGCTCGCGCGATTCTCGGCGATCAGCGCATGGCCCGCCTCGTGGTAGGCCACGGTCTTTTTCTCCATCGGATTCATGACGCGATTCTTGCGCTCCAGTCCCGCCACGATACGCTCGAGCGCCGCCTCGAAATCCTGCATGGTGACCGCGTCGCGGTTTAGCTTCGCGGCACGCAGGGCGGCTTCGTTCACGAGGTTGGCCAAGTCCGCGCCGGCAAATCCCGGCGTGCGCCCGGCGATGGATTCCAGGTTCATTTCTGCGGCGAGCTGCACGCTTTTTGTATGGACTTTAAGGATGGCGAGACGCCCTTTGACATCCGGCCGGTCCAGTGCGACGTGGCGATCGAAGCGTCCAGGCCGCAGCAGCGCGGGATCGAGGATCTCCGGCCGGTTGGTGGCCGCCATGATGATGACGCCCTTGTTGGTGTTGAAGCCGTCCATCTCCACGAGGAGCTGGTTAAGCGTCTGCTCGCGCTCGTCGTTGCCGCCCATTGCGCCAAAGCCGCGCGCCTTGCCCAGCGCGTCGAGCTCGTCAATGAAGATGATGCAGGGCGCCTTCTTCTCGGCCTGATCGAACAGGTCGCGCACCCGCGCCGCGCCCACGCCCACGAACATCTCGACGAATTCCGAGCCGGAAAGCGAAAGAAACGGCACGCCCGCCTCGCCGGCGACCGCCTTGGCGAGCAGTGTCTTGCCGGTGCCGGGCGCGCCGACGATCAGCACGCCTTTGGGAATTTTGCCGCCGAGACGCCGATAACGGTCCGGGGTTCTCAGGAACTCGACCACCTCCATCAACTCCTCTTTCGCTTCGTCGATCCCGGCGACGTCGGCGAAGGTGACACCCGTTTCCTTCTCCATGAAGACCTTGGCCTTGCTCTTGCCGATCTCCATGAGGCTGCCGTGCATGCCGCCGCCCATGCGCTTGGCGAGAAAGTACCAGACCAGGCCAAACATGAGCGCCGGCATGACCCATCCAAGGAGGTTCGACAGCCCCTTGTTCGTAAGCGCGCTGCCGAACTTCACCCCCGCCTCCTCCAGCTCGGGCACGAGTTGCGGGTCGGTCACCGCAGCGGTCACGAACCGGTGGTCGGTAGTCCCTTTTCCCACCTTCTCGAGCCGCTTCGTCGGCAGTATTTTCTCCAGCCCCTGCAGGGTCACGCTGCCGGTGATGACCTCGTCCCCAAGGGACACATCGCTGATCGCGCCCGACTTGAGCAACTCCTTGAACTCGCTATAAGCGATGGTTTCGGTGTGTTTCGGATCGCGCAGGTCCTGCAGCAGGAACAGCAGGGCCACCGCTAAAATCACGTAGCCGAGGTTGAAGGATTTTTTCCAGTCCATTGTTTTCCCTAGTTGCTTGTGTAGCGACCGGCAGCGCCGGATCAGAAAGCTCCGGAGCGTTGATGCGTGATGCTTTTCAGGCCGCCCTGGTCGACGATGCGGATGTGCTTTTGCTGCACAGCGATCAGCCCCTCATCCTGAAATCTGGAAAAGCCGCGACTCACGGTTTCGAGTTTCAGGCCGAGATAGCTGCCGATTTCCTCACGCGTCATGCGCAAGATGAATTCGGACGCCGCGTAGCCACGTACGGAAAAGCGTTTTGACAGATCGAGCAAAAAGGCGGCCAGCCGTTGCGCGGCGCACATGCTGCCGAGCAGCAGCATGATGCCGTGGTCGCGCACGATTTCGCGGCTCATCAACTTGTGAAAATGCCGCTGTAGCCAGCCGAATTTGTGCGACAACACCTCCAGTCGCTTGTAGGGAATCACACACACCTCGCTGTCTTCGAGTGCGATGGCATCGCAGTCGTGCAGATCGGCGGCGATGCCGTCCATGCCCAACAGATCGCCGGCCATGTGAAAGCCGGTGACCTGGTCGTGTCCGTCGTCGGTCGCGACGCGGGTCTTGAAGAAGCCGGAGCGGATCGCGTAGAGCGAACTGAAGGCGTCGCCTGTGTGAAACAGAGGGTCGCCGCGTTTGACTTTCTTGCGCGTGTAAACCAGCTCTTCGAACGATTCCAGTTGCTCACCTTCCAGCCCGGAGGGCAGGCAGATCTCGCGACTCTTGCAGGTGGCGCAGCGCACCGTCACGTGTGCCGCCGGCTGCGCTTTGGATAGAAACCCGTCGGCCGACAGTCGATCGGCCGGCGCATACAGTGCAAGACCATCGGTTGCCGGGCGCGCGACTCGCGGCGCGTTGAAGGCGGCGTGGTCGAACCGCGCGCCGCTTGCGACTGCGGCGCTGGGCAACACGCTGCGAAAGGCGGTGCCTTGGCTGCCGCTGCGCGCGGCATCATGGCTGGACGCGGTGTGGTGCCGGATGACTGGCTGGACGGCTAGCATGATGCACTCCTGCTTGTGTTGTCGTGCTGTGGATGCAGCTGGTGGCGTGTGGCGACCAGCGCCGCCAGCAAAGGGGCAATGTGTGCACTTTCGGTGCTCTTGTCGATGAAATGGCTGGCCCCTGCGGCCAGGCATTTTTCGCGGTAGGGGGCGCTCGCGAAATTGGTGACGACGATGAAGACAATCGCCGGCAAGCAGGTGTGGACGGCTTGCAATACGTCGATGCCGCTACCTTCGGCCAGATGAATGTCGAGCAGTACCACGTCCGGTCGGGTGCTCAGAATCGCGGCACTGGCAGCTGCGGCGGTGTCCGCATGACCGATCAGCAGGACCCCGTCGATCTCGGCCAGCAAGCTTGCGATGCGCTCGCGAATCGGCGCGGAATCTTCAACCAGAAAGACCCGGATGGCAGGTGATGGAGCGGTTAAGACCATGAGGCCAGTATCGGTGCGGCAACATGGTCCGCGCCATCGGCGGCGGCTGATTCGGGCTATCGGCGCCGTCTGATTCGCAGCATCGGCCAGCGTCCCACGGGGCTAGGAATATTCCTGGCCCGTCGCGCCTATTGATCGTTGCCAAAAACATGACAGCATAGCCCGAGGCATGTTTTTGTCATGAATTGTGCAATTCTCAATAATTGGGCGCTGCCGGCTGGTCGATCAGTCCGTGGCTGATGGCATAGCGGATCAGTTCGGTCTGGTTGCTCATGCGCATTTTCTGCAGCAAGTGCGCCTTGTGCGTACTCACGGTCTTGACCGAGAGATTGAGCGAGGCGCCGATGTCGGTGACGGACTTGCCCGAGACGATCAGTTGAAACACCTGAAACTCACGGTCGCTTAAACGCCGGTGCGGCGGGCCTTCGGCTTGCGGCATGGCATCGAGTGCAAGCTGCTCGGCCACCTCGGTGCTGATATAGGCACCATTTGCGGCCACCTTGCGGATCGCGGCGATGAGTTGCGCCGACGCGCTGTCTTTGGTGAGATAACCCGAGGCACCGGCGCGGATCGCGCGCACCGCGTATTGCGGCTCTTCGTGCATGCTGAGCACCAGAATGCGCAGCTTGGGCGCTTCGGCGCGTACCTGTTTGATCAGTTCGGTGCCACTCTTGCCCGGCATCGACAGGTCGAGCAGCAGCACATCGAACCCGGCCTCGCGCACCCGCGCCATCGCCTCGTGGCCATCGCGTGCTTCGCCGGTCACCGTGATGTCGCTGGCGCCGCTGAGAATTTGTTTGAGGCCTTCGCGCACCAGGCTGTGGTCGTCGGCGATGACCAGTCGGATCATGTTTCGGCCTTGTGTGGCGCTTGCTTGTCGGCGTTGCCGATGACCGCGCCAGCTACGCCGACGCTGTCCGGCGTCGCGCGTTTGCCGGTTGTTGACAGCGGGATGCGGACCGCAATGCGGGTGCCGCTGCCGGGCGCGCTTTCGATACCCACCTCGCCCGCGAGCATGAGGACGCGCTCGCGCAGACCCATCAGGCCGTAGGAATCCAGTTTACGCGGGTCGCCGGTGGCGAAACCGCGCCCGTTGTCATGCACCGTGAGCGTCACGTCGTGCGCATCCGCATGCAGGCCGATGCGCACCAGCGAAGCATGCGCGTGGCGCGCCGCATTGGTGAGCGACTCCTGCAAAATGCGGAACACGGCGGTCGCATATGGCTCATCAAGCTCCAGGCCGGGCGGGGTGACGTCGATCTCGCAGGCGATGCCGCTGCGCTCGCGAAAACCCTGCACCAACCACTGGGCGGCCGGCACCAGGCCCAAGTCATCGAGCATCAAAGGGCGCAAATCGGCGGCGATGCGACGGGTGGCGGCCACCGTGCCGTCCAGCATGGTTTGCATGGCAGCGATTTTGGTCAGGAGCACGCCGTCACGACCGGCTACGCGCGCGGCGGCCCAGTTCAAATCCATTTTGAGGGCGGTCAGCGCTTGCGCCAGTTCGTCATGCAATTCGCGCGCGATGCGGCCTTTTTCCTGCTCGCGCACCGAACTGGCCGCAGCGGCGAATTCGCGCAGTTCCTCGCGCGAGCGGGTCAATGCGGCAATGGCATTGTCGCGCTCGGTGACGTCACGCAGCAGCACGGTGTAATAAATGGCATCGCCGTCGCTGGTGTGCGAGATCGACGCTTCGAGCGGAAATTCCTCTCCATTGCGACGCAAGCCTTTGACCACACGCAGTGCGCCCATGCGCCGGCCGCTGCTGGCGGCGCTGCCGAAGCCGCGCACGTGGGCCGCATGTGCGCCGCGATACTGCTGGGGAATAAACCAGTCGAGCGGCGCACCGATCGCTTCGCGGGCCGGGCAGCCGAACATGTGCTCGGCGGCGGCATTGAAGATCACGATGTGCTGATTCGCGTCGATGGTGACAATCGCGTCCATTGCCGAATCGAGAATGTCGCGCAAACGCGCCTCGCTGCGCGCGAGCAGATGCTCGGTGCGCGCTTTGGCGCTCACATCGCGCAAGATGACCGTGAACACCATGCCGTCGCCCTCGCGCAGTTGCGAGATCGATGCTTCGAGCGGAAACTCTACGCCATTGGCGCGCAGCCCCGTCAGAACGGTCTGGCCGCCCATGCGCCGCGACGTCGCGCCGGTTTGCTCGAAGCGGGCGATGTGGTCGGCATGGGCGGCGCGAAAACGCTGCGGTATCAGCATCTCAAGCGGCTGTCCGAGCACCGCGTTGCGCGGCCATCCAAAGATGGTTTCCGCCGCCTTGTTAAAAAGCAGCACGCGCTGCTTGGCGTCGGTGGCGATGATGGCGTCCATCGCCGATTCGACGATACCGGCCACGCGCGACAGGGCGCTATGCAGGGCGCGCGCGCCGATGGCCCGCTCGGCGCTCTGGCGCCGCAGGAAAGTGATCGCGAAGGCGGCGCCGGCCAGGGTCAGCGCCCCGGCCATGGCAGCGATGACCAGCATGTGAGG
>JAYVWK010000287.1:0-3092 GCA_043786185.1 Burkholderiales bacterium | reverse complement strand
CCGAACTTCATGCCGAAGTCGGAACGCTTGAAGCTGCCTTGCGCGTTGCCGCCGCACATCTCCTTCTTGTTGACCGGGTGCGGCCCGCACTTCCAACTGTCGAGCGTAATGGTCAGTGGCCTGGTGACGCCCAGCAGCGTGAGCTGGCCGTCGATGCTCTGCACATTGTCGCCCTGGAATCTGACGCCCGTGCCGCGAAAGGTCAGGGTTGGAAACTCGGCAACGTTGAAAAAATCGGGGGAACGCAAATGCTCGTCGCGAGTGCGCGGGCGGCCGGCCCTGTCATTGTCGCCGGTCGAGATCGATGCGGTCTGCACCACCAGCTCCAGCGAGCCGGTCTTGGCGGCGCGGTCGATCGTGAATTTTCCCGCGGTACGGTCGAAGCGGCCGCGCATGTTGGAAAATCCGAGATGGCCGACCTCGAAATGCGGGTAGGTATGGAAGGGATCCATCGTGTAGTTCTCGGGCGCTGCCATGGCGGCAAACGGGACTGCGACGGCGATCAGGGCGACAGCAAAACGTGACATCAGCTACTCCTTGTTGAGACAGGGTTATGGAAAAATCAGTAAACCAACAAACTCAGGATGGCGTAGCCGATGTAGCCTGCCACGCCAAGCCGCAGGCAAGCGCAGCCGGACCCAATGCATAAACACTCAACAATGCCGCTTTAATCCATTGCGGCGCGCGGTCCGGCACCGGCAGGCGCACCGCAAGCGGCACCAGGCACAAGGCCACCAGCGCGGCCCATGGCAGTGAAGCGAGCAGCAGGGTGCCGCCGGCCAGGAGCCCGGCCAGCATCGCCGCGGTGAGCGCCATGGTGGCACCGGCAACCACGGCCGATCCGGGAACCAGCGTCACCAGGATGAAGGCACCGGCGGCTGCCGCCAGCGCGATGCCGTACTGGCCGAAAGACGCCGATGCGCCGAGCACGGCACAGATCCCCACCCCGAGCCCGAGCCCCAGCGCGGCGGCGCCCGCGCGCAAGGCATCGCCGCGCAGCGACACCATGAAGCCTGCCAGCCAGGCGGTGCATAACGCGATGCCCGACCCCAACAACCAGGGCAGAGCGCCTTCCTTTTGGCGCAACACGACCACGAACACCCAGGCGGTCACGGCAGCCGCAACCAGCGCGGCAATCCAGGCCGCATTGCGCTCGGACTTGATCACGACGTCAAGGCCGATGCCGACTAAGGGCGCAAGCAGTCCGACCAGGATGATCTTGCGCGTGGTCGACAGCGGCATGAAGTCGAAGCCGGCGATCAGGAATATCGCAGCGGCAAACCCGGAAACGATCGCCACTCCGGCAAGCTTCACCGGACGCAGCAGGAGCGCCGCCAACAAGGCCGCGACAAAGGGCGCAGCCGCAGCTTGAATAGCGGGATGATGGAGAAAATCGGACATAAGTGGCAGCGCGTTGCACTGACGCTTAGCGAGTGTCTCACAAGTGGCCAATGCGGCGGTCGCCCGCCAGGACGCATTCTTCCCATGTGCCCTTTTTTTTAGCGCTTGCCCTGCCAAGTCCGCCAGGTTGCTAAAGCGCCAGCAAACCCTTGACATTGTCGCGCTGCATGTCGGCGCCGCGGCCGGATTTGACAACCTCGCCGCGTGCCATGACCACATAGTGATCCGCCAGCCCCTGGGCGAAATCGTAATACTGCTCGACCAGCAGGATGGCCATTTCGCCGCTTTGGGCCAAGGTGCGAATGACCCGTTCTATATCCTTGATGATCGACGGCTGGATGCCCTCGGTCGGTTCATCGAGGATCAGCAGTTTCGGATTCATCGCCAAGGCGCGTCCGATCGCCAGCTGCTGCTGCTGGCCACCCGAGAGGTCGCCGCCACGGCGGCGCTGCATGTCCTTGAGCGCCGGAAACATTTCGTAGATGCGCGCAGGGATTTTCGTGCTGCCGGGTCGCGTGGCCAACCCCATCAACAGGTTTTCCTCGACAGTCAGGCGCGGAAAAATCTCGCGTCCCTGCGGCACGTAGGCGATTCCTGCTCTGGCGCGCTCGTCCGGTGCGAGCTTGCTGATATCGCGCCCCTGCCAGTTGATGGAACCAGTGCGGATCGGCAGCAGGCCCACCAGGCACTTGAGCAAGGTGGTCTTGCCCACGCCGTTGCGACCCAGAAGCGTGGTGCAGGCCGCGTCCGGCACCTCGAACGAAAGGTCGCGCAGCGTATGGCTGCCGCCGTAGAACTGGTTGACACCTGAGATGGCGAGCATGGGCGATCAGTCCCTGGCGCCTGCTTGCCACGCCATGTGGAACTGCCAATCAGCGCCCAAGATATACCTCGATCACCCGCTCGTCAGTCTGAACCTGGTCCATGCTGCCCTCGGCCAGCACGCTGCCCTCATGCAAAACAGTCACCTTGTTGGCGATTTTTGCCACGAAGTCCATGTCGTGTTCCACCACCACCAGCGAAACGCGGCCCTTCAGTGAGAGAAACAGGTCGGCACTCTTCATCGTTTCTTCGTCGGTCATGCCGGCAACAGGTTCATCGAGCAACAACAACTGCGGCTCCTGCATGAGCAGCATGCCGATCTCAAGCCACTGCTTCTGCCCATGCGACAACAGCCCAGCCGCATCATGCGCGCGTGTGCTGAGCGCGATCTGTTCCAGCGTGCTGTCGATGCGCTCGCGTGCGGCCCGACCCAGGCTGGCGCGCAGGCTGGCAAACACCCCTTTGTCGGTCTTCATCGCCAATTCGAGATTTTCGAACACGCTATGGTTCTCGTACACCGTGGGCTTCTGGAACTTGCGGCCGATACCGGCATGCGCGATTTGCGGTTCCGACAGTCGGGTCAGATCGATGGTCTGGCCGAAAAACGCCGTGCCCGAGTCCGGCCGGGTCTTGCCGGTAATGACGTCCATCATGGTGGTCTTGCCGGCGCCGTTGGGGCCGATGATGCAGCGCAGTTCGCCCCGCTCGATGGTGAGCGTCAGCTTGTCGAGCGCCTTGAAGCCATCGAAGCTGACACTGATGTCGTCCAGGTACAGGATGGGACCATGGATGGTGTCAAGCCCGCCATCGGATACCCGGCCGTCGATGGCTTCCGTGGTGCCGCTGGCGCTGATGGCGCTCATCGGCCC
>JAYVWK010000286.1:0-4043 GCA_043786185.1 Burkholderiales bacterium | reverse complement strand
TGCTTGCCGATCACCACCGCCAGTTCCAGCTCATGATCATTGCGCCGGTCCGGGTAGAGCAGACCGACCTCGCTGCCGAAGCCGACCAAGCTGCTGGTTGCCTTGAGGAACAGGCCGCAGTCGGAAATGTAGGTGATGTTGGCGCGCCCGTGCTTGATGCCGGGGTCGTTGTTCGATTCGGTAACGTGCTTGACATAGTTGATCGGCGCGTTGACGATCTTGGTCGGGTTGGCCACTGGCGAGGGCAGCTTCACGTCTTTCAGCGCCAAGCGCGGGGCGGCGCCCTTGAGCGCCGCGACCTGTTCGCAGACGGCGGCGAAATTGGCGATGAACTGTGATCCCCCAGCGGCGCCGGATAGCGCATCGGGAGAATCGTGTCGAGAGCCGGGGTGACGTCGAGCACTTGGTCGCCATCAACCAGACCCAGGCGGGTTGTCATTGAATCTGCAGAGTTTCATGGTTTGACGGTTCCTGGCTAAGCCTTGAGTTGCGCCTGAACCGGTTTCCGGTTCAGGCGGTCTTGCCGCGTTGTTCCGGCGGCACCGATACCTCGTGTTCGACTTTCTGCCACAGCTCGATCGCCATCGGGCTGCGAATCTCTTCGAGAATATGTCCAACCAGGCCAATCGCGCGCGCCATCACGGCAATACCGCGGCAGGCCTCGACTGGCAGATTTAGCTCGCAACACAGCGCACCCATCGCGCCAGTGGCATTGAGCGTGATCGGCCTGCCCTTGTGCTTTTCCACCGCGCGATGTATCGCCAACATCATCTCCACATAGCGCCCCTTGAAACCGGTTTCCTCGGCGATCGCAAAAAGCCGAACCGTACGCGGATCGACCGGGCGATGGATCGGATGCCCGACGCCGGGGATTTGCCAACCCTCGGCCACCGAGCGTGCGACGATGGCTTCGGCGCGTTGGTCAAGCGAGCTTAAGTCGGCGGGGTCCGCCAGCGCCTGTTTCAAGATTCGGGCAGCCCCTTCCGAGGTACCGGCGAACACCGACCCCAGACCGCACAGGCCGGCCGCAACCGCACTTTGCAGCGCCTCTGGCGCGCCGGCGTACGTCATGCGCGCGGCGATTGCCGACGGCGTGATGCCGTGCTCGACCAAAGTGATGGCCAACGCATTGAACATCTTCGCTTCGTTCGCATTGGGCATGCGACCGGTGAGCTGCAGGAAGGCCATCGCCCCAAGATCCATATGCCCAAGAATTTCCCCGCACAGGTCGCGGCCCTGCACGTAGATGTTTTCCCGCGTGCTGTAACCCAATTCACTTCGCATCATGTCGCTCTCGCTTTTCTTTTGTGAGGGAGGGTGCGGTCAGTCGATTTTGGCGCCGGTATCCTTGACCAACTTGCCCCATTTGGCAATCTCGCTCTGCATGAAAGCCGCCAGGTGCTCGGGCGAGGATTCCGGGGCGTCGGAGCCGATCTGCGCCAGGCGCTCGTCATACTCCCTGTTCTTCGCCAGTTTCGCCATCTCGGCGGCCAGTCGCTGCACGACTTCGCGCGGCGTCCCGGCCGGCGCGTAAAGCGCGGTCCAGGTGGTGACCTCATAGCCGGCCACGCCTTCGCCGATGGTCGGCAGTTCCGGAGCCGAAGCCGAGCGTTTTGCCGAAGACACGGCAAGCGCCCGCACGCGGCCGGCGCGGTAGTGGGTCAGTGCATTGGGCGCGGTCTCGAACATCAGTTGCACGCGGCCACCAATCAGGTCGGTGAGAGCAGCGGCACCGCCCTTGTAGGGCACGTGCGTCATGGATACGCCGGTCATTGTCTTGAACAGTTCGCCGCCCAGATGCGAGATGCCGCCGTTGCCGCTGGAGGCGAAATTTGCCTTGCCCGGGTTGGCCTTGAGCCAGGCGACGAGTTCGGCCACCGACTTGACCGGCAGGTCGTTGTTGACGATCAGCACATTCGGAAGAGTATGCGCCAGCGCGATCGGTGCGAAATCCTTCACCGGGTCATAGGCCAGCTTGGGATAGAGGGCCAGGTTGATGCCGCCATGCGTGCCGATCGGCGCATAGAAGAGGTTGTAGCCGTCCGGCGGCGACTTGGCCGCGGCCTCGCTGCCGATATTGCCGGCGGCACCGGGTTTGTTGTCGATCACGATCGACTGCCCGATCGCGTCCGACAAGCGCTGCGCCAAGAGACGACCCAAAACATCGGCGGTACCGCCGGCCGGAAACGGCACGATCATCTTCAAGGGTCGATTCGGCCATGCGCCCTGGGCGCGGGCGAGCGGCGCCAGGCCGGCGATGGCAAGGCCGGCCGCCGCCTTGAGGGATCTTCTGCGATACGTGTTCATGTTTCAGTCTCCAGCAATGCGATCGGGTCACCGTAAACACTCGCGGCCGCGACTACCGCCGGGTCGCGCAGGGCGGCTAAGAATCCGGCATCGAGAAAGCGAGTTGTCGAATCGGTCGCACACACCTCGATGGTCGAATCGAAGGTGATCAGGTCCATGTGCACCGGCGGCTCCTCCCAATCCGGCATCACACGGCGAATGTAGTCGTCGGGCCTGGCCAGATCGATGCCGAAGTGCAGTGCGCCGGGGTTGTTCGAACCCGCCGGATAAATCGTATGGCGCGGCGCCTTCGGATTGAAGCCGCAACCGAGTTCGATCAGGCGCCCGCCCACCAGCATGTTGCGCAGAATCGCCGCGGTCTCGCCTTCGCCCGTGACTTCCACAATGGTGTCGCCCTCGAAGCGACAGCCGATGCGCTCGGTCCATGGTTTGTCGAAGCCCACCGCCCAGGCTGGATAGATGGTGCCGCGCATGCCCACCGGGGCCTGGTTGTCGTTTCCGTGCGCGGTGCGATCCCACAGGTTCGGACCGTGGGTTGGCAGGTAATGCACATAACAGCCGGGCTCGTCCGCCAGCATGCGGCCACGCCAGCGATTGCCCGCCAGCAGCTTGTTGCGCATCTCGCGCGTGAAGTCGATGGCGAAATCGCTGCCGCGCGCATCGCTCCACTGCAGCGTAAACGGTGCATCGGGCAGGGCGCGGGCGGTGGCGCGAATGATCTCGCCCACCAGTTCAACCGGAAAGCGCCCCTGCGGCGTTTCCAGCAAGTCCAGGTTGCGAAAGTAGGTGATCTTGACCCAGCGCTGGCCATTTTTTCGCATGGCGATGCAAAACGGGTCGATGATCGAGCAAAACCAGGTGGACACCACGAAATCGGCCGCCTGCAGCAGCGCCTTGGCTGCCTCCGGCATGGCCGTGACACGGGTTGACGGCTCCATGTACACCCGCACTTGCGCGCCACGCGCCGCCGCCAGCCCGATCACCGCATCGATCACGCGCGCATCGAGCAATGGGTCGGCCAGAATCAACACCTTTTCGCCGGGACGAAAGGCGAATACCCGCGTGAAATTGTCGACCGCCTGAAACCATTGCTTGGTAGCGGTGACTTCGCGCCGAACCCCGGGAGACAGGCCGATGTAGGACAAGAGCGCTATTCCTTCTTCAACCAGACCGCGCCGTCTTCGAGCTTCACCGGATAGGTGCGAATCGCAACCGTGCAGGGTGCGGCCGAAGCGGCGCCGGTCCGGATGTCGAACATGCCCTGATGAAACGGACATTCGATGTGGCCATCCACCACGAAACCCTCGGACAGGTTGGCGTTGCCGTGGGTGCAGATATCGTGGGTGGCGAAAATCTCGCCGTCCAGGTTGTACAGGCACACCGGTTCACCGGCATGACTCACCGCAAGGGTGCCGTCGGCGGGCACGTCGGCGGCATTCGCCACCTGGGTCCATTCACTCATTGTCGAAACGCTTTCCTGTAGATTTTTTCAAGTGCCGGAACTTACCACGCGCCTGCGTACGGCGCCGACCTGCGGCCGGCGTTGCCCCCACTGACGTGTCGACGGCAATTTGCGCGCGTTCGCATCTTCGTCGGCTGCCAGGTTTTCGATCACCGCCAGCAGCCTCCGGCGCACAGTCGCAATATCGTCAGTTGCCATGCCCTTGACCGCCACCTCGTTGACTTCGATCGCCAGCGGTACCAGCTTTGCCTTGAGCCGCTTGCCGGCTGCGGTC
>JAYVWK010000285.1:0-2854 GCA_043786185.1 Burkholderiales bacterium | reverse complement strand
CCGGCGTGAACGGTGAGAACCACCTGACCCTTGGTAACTTCGCCCACGCGCTTGGCAAAATTCTGCGCGTTGATGGTGTGGAATTCGGTCGGGCCCCAGGGCAAGCTGACGTCGAGCTTGGTTTGGGCCATGGCGGGGGCGCAGGCGACGGCGAGTGCACCGACAAGCGAAAACAGTCTGAACATTAACGATCTCCTCAAGGCTGAACAACGATTGAAGTCAATGCAAGAAGCTTGCCGGACCTTGAGCCCGACCGCTAATTTTTAAGTGTATCAGTGAAGCCGTGCAGGCTGCCTGCGGCAGGTTTGCGCAGCCGCGCGCATCTGGCCCGCGCCCGCCGACGACGCACCGCGCCGCCGCCGACCGCAGGCGATCGCGGTAGCATTCGGTTTTGCGCCACCGAGCCTGCCTGATGACAAGCCTCGTTTCAAGTTTTCGCCGCGCACTCCTGCTCTGCGCCACAATGTTTTATGCCCCGTTGACGCTGCACGCTCAGAGCGCAGATTTCGCGCATTTCGATGTCGCCAGCGACGGCGACACCATCCATCTCCTGACCGGCCATGGCAAGAAAGGCGCGCCCGATATTCCGCTGTTTCATCGGGTTTCAAAAGACGGCGGCGCCACCTGGAGCAAACCGGTGCGCGTCAACCGTGACAGCGACCGCCTGTCGGCGCACCATCCGGGCGAAAACCCGTCGATCGTAGCGGCCGGCAATCGGGTGGTGGTGGCCTGGAGCGCGCCGCGTGCCAATGCCCGACGCGGCGGGCTCATCGCCACCATGTTGTCGGAAGATGGCGGCACCACCTGGAAGCCCGGGCCATCCCCATTTGACGACGCCGCCGGCTCGCAGACCTTCATGCGCATCACCGCCGCCGGGGCGGCGCTGCACATGGTGTGGCTGGACAGCCGCGACGGCCGCCAAGGCTTGCGCTATGCACGCTCGCCGGACGGCGGCAAGTCCTGGGCGAAGGATGTGGCACTGGCGCCGCGCGCGTGCGACTGCTGCTGGAACAGCATCGCGACCCGACCGGATGGCGAAGTATCGGTGCTGTATCGCGGCGGCGATCCGCGCGACATGCTGCACATGGCCTCGAAAGACGGCAGCGCGTGGCAGCCACCGGTTGCGATCGGCGGCTTCGACTGGCGCGTCAATGCCTGCCCGCACGTGGGCGGGGCGCTGGCGGTACAGGGGCAGGTGCTGCACTCACTGGTATGGACCGGCAAGGAGGGCGTGCAAGGCCTCTATCACGCATCGCAGCAGGCGGGCGGCGGCTGGAGCAAACCGCGCAAGCTCGGCACGGACGACGCGAAGAATGCCGATATCGCGGTGGCCGCCGATGGCTCGCTGATCGCGGTGTGGGACGATCGCAGCGGTCGCGGCTCACCCTTGCGCATGGCGCGCTCGCGTGACGGCGGCGCCAACTGGAGCGCGGTTGAGACGATCGCGGCCAATCGTGATGCAACGCATCCGCGCGTGGTCGCCACACCCAAGGGCACGGTGACGCTGTGGTTCGAAGGTCAGCCGTGGAGCGGCGCCAAGTTGCTGGCCAACGGCCGCGCCATCGAGTCGGCGACGCCTTAGAGGGAACCGGGTTCGCGCACCCTGAGGATCAAACCTCAAGGTGCCGACGCTGCGGGCGCCGCCCGCGATGACACCAGTCCGAGTCCGAAAACCCGGCTAAGCAACCGCCCGCAAGGCCGGCTTTTTCGCGCACTCGGCCAGATAGTCCAGCGCCGCCTGCGCGCCACCTTTGGCGTGTGGCACACCGGCCACCTCAAAACCCATCTCGACCCCGCTCAAGGTGCCCATCAGCATGAGGTCATTGAAGTCGCCCAGGTGGCCGATGCGGAACACTTTGCCGGACATCTTGCCCAGGCCCTGGCCTAGCGACATGTCGAAGTTTTCGAGGATCACACGGCGCAGCGCATCGGCGTTGTGGCCCTGGGTCAGGAGGATTGCCGTCAGCGCGCCGGAATGCTCGCGCTCATCCTGGCACAGGATTTCCATTGCGCCGGCTTGGGCCCAGCGGCGCACCGCGCGCCGCGTGGCTTCGGCGTGGCGCTGGTGGCGCGCAAACACATTGGGCAAACCTTCCTCCTCGACCAGCATGTCGATCGCTTCATAGAGGCCGTACAGCAGGTTGGTGGCCGGGGTGAAGGGAAAGTAGCCGTTCTTGTTGGCGGCGATCATTTCGTCCCAGCCCCAGAAGGACTTGAGCGATTTGGAAACCTTGGCTGCTTCGAGCGCCTTGGCCGACAGCGCATTGAACGACAGGCCGGGCGGCAGCATCAGGCCCTTTTGCGAGCCGCCGACGGTCACGTCCACACCCCAGGCGTCGTGCCGATAGTCGATCGAGCCGATCGATGAAATGGTATCGACCAACAGCAGTGCCGGATGCCCGGCGCGATCGATGGCGGCGCGAATCTCGGGAATGCGCGCGGTGCACCCAGTCGAGGTTTCGTTGTGCACCACCGCCACCGCCTTGATGGCGTGGCCGCTGTCTTCCTTGAGGCGCTTCTCGATCGCTTCGGGCACTGCGGCGCGGCGCCAGTCGCCTTCGATGAATGCGGGCTTGAAGCCAAGCTTTAGGGCCATGTTTTTCCACAGGGTTGCGAACTGCCCGCTTTCATACATCAGCACTGTGTCACCTGGCGAGAGCGTGTTGACCAGCGCCGCTTCCCAGGCGCCGGTGCCGGAAGCCGGGTAAATGATCACCGGGGACTCGGTCTGGAAGATCTTCTGCATGCCGGCCAAGCACTTCTTGCCGAGCACGCCGAATTCCGGGCCGCGATGGTCGATGGTGGGGTGATCGATGGCGCGCAGAATGCGGTCCGGCACATTGGTGGGCCCGGG
>JAYVWK010000284.1:0-4572 GCA_043786185.1 Burkholderiales bacterium | reverse complement strand
AAATAGGTGAGTTCCACCGCAGCATCGCGACAGCGTGCCGCCTCGACCTGCGCGAAGGCACCTGTCAGCGCGGCATCGCCGACTTCAACGCCGGCAATGCGCGCACGCTCGTTGAAGCGCAGCAGGTGCGGCGAGGTGTAAAGCCCGGTGCGGTAGCCGCCGGCGCGCAGGATCGCATCGAGCATGGCGCAGGTCGAACCCTTGCCGTTGGTGCCGCCCACGATGATGGTCACACAGTCGAGCGCAAGGCCCATGCGCCGCCACACCTGCGCTACCCGTTCAAGGCCGAGCTCGATGCCGCGCGGATGCAGTTGCTCGATGTAGGCCAGCCATGCTGCCAATGCAGCAGTGGCATCAGTGGCATCAGGCGCCGGAGTCGGGGAATGTGGCGTAAGCGGAAGGGCGGAAGAGAGCACGGGACACCGAATTCGCGGCCGGCGCAGTGCCAACACTGGATATCATTATCCCGCAAGTCCATCCCGTTGCTACACACTGGTATAGCGGCGACGCGTGTCGCACACGGCCGCATGCGGAATCACTGCAACAGCCCGTGCGCATTTGCGCGGGGGAGATGCAAGCTTTACAGGCAAGCCAATCCGCAGTGCGCGGCAACGTGGCCTGTGCGCCTCTTCAGGCGTTCATGGCAACATGGCCACGCCGCTCACGCGCCCCCTGACATGCCACGCAGGTGAGCGCGGCGGGCTGGGCCAAGAGACGCGCGGCGGGAATGTGCACGCCGCAGTCGGCACATACACCGTAGTTTCCTTGGGCGATGCGCAGCATCACCTGCTCAATGCCGCGCAATTCCACAATATCGCGCCGCGCCTCGGCGTACTCCACGCCCGCCTCGGCGAATGCGGCACCGGCATCGCTCCATTGATGGTCGGTGCCCAGCACCGAGTCCGCGGCTTCACCAAGCTTGCCGCGAATCTGCTCGCGCAGATCCTCCCCGCGTGCCGCCAGGTGTCGGGAAATCGCATCAAGCTGCTGCGCTTCAACCATCGCTTCGCTCCAACGGGTATTGAACCAGAGTGGGACATTAGCGATGTGCAGCCGGCACGGATTGACACATGTCAAAGGCACGCGTAATTGCCGCGCCGCGCAAGCGGTATGGATGACTTCGCGGCGACTGCGGCCGCGCCATAGGTCAGGCGGTCGCGACAGCCTCCGCGGGCAAGTCCTGCAACAGCGCCAGCAGATGCGCCAGCTTGGTGGTCAACTCGCGGCGGTCGACGATCATGTCGATCGCACCCTTCTCCAGCAGAAACTCGGAGCGCTGGAAGCCATTCGGCAGTTTTTCGCGCACGGTCTGCTCGATCACGCGCGGCCCGGCGAAACCGATCAGCGCGCCGGGCTCGGCGATCACCACATCGCCGATAAACGCAAAGCTGGCGGACACGCCGCCCATGGTGGGGTCGGTCAGTACCGAGATGAAGGGCAGCTTGCGCGCCGACAAGCGAGTGAGCGCCGCGGTGGTCTTGGCCATCTGGAACAGCGAAAACAGGCCCTCCTGCATGCGCGCCCCGCCGCTGGCGGCGAAGCAGATGAACGGCAGCTTTTGCTCCACCGCGCAATCGACACCGCGCACAAAACGCTCGCCCACCACCGAGCCCATCGACCCACCCATGAAGCCGAACTCGAACGCGGCAGCCACCACCGGCACAGTCCTGATCGCCCCCTGCATCACTACCAGGGCGTCGGTCTCGCCGGTCACCTCGCTCGCTTCCTTGAGCCGCTCGGGATACTTGCGGCTATCCTTGAATTTGAGGCTGTCAACCGGCCGCAACTCAGGTCCGATCTCGAAGCGACCCTCGACGTCCAACAGGCGGTCGAGCCGCTCACGCGCACCGATCCGGTGGTGATGGCCGCACTTGGGGCAGACCTGGGCGTTGTTGCTCAAGTCGACGGCATACAGCGCCGCCTCGCAAGCCGGGCACTTGACCCAGATGCCTTCGGGCACGCTTTTCTTGGGCCCGCCATCGGCACGATTCATTTTCGGCGGCAGCAGCTTGTCGATCCAGCTCATGTTCGCTCCCCATCATCGAGAAATGCCGAAACACCGGCCACCTGCGGCGCAGCAAACGAGATCAGTCGCCACCACCATCCAACATTGGATCGTGCCCGGGCGCTTGCCGCCACGCACCGCCCCATCACTACGCGACCACTGCCTCATCCATTGCGGCGCGGATGCCGCACATGAAGCGGCGCACGTTCTCGACCTCGCTGCCGGGCGCGGACGCCTCGATCTCCTGGATGATGCGACTGCCGATCACCACCGCATCGGCGACGGCTGCGACCGCCTTGGCACTGGCGCCATCGCGAATGCCGAATCCCACGCCGACCGGAATCGATGCGCGGGCCTTGATGTGGGGAATGCGGCGCGCCACTTCGCTCACGTCAAGCGTTGCCGACCCGGTGACCCCTTTGAGCGACACATAGTAGATATAGCCCGAAGCCACGCGCGCCACCGCATCGATGCGCGCATCAGTGGAGGTCGGTGCGAGCAGGAAGATCGGGTCGAGATCGCTGCCGCGCATGGCGCCGACGAAGGCTTGGCACTCTTCAGGCGGATAGTCCACCACCAGCACGCCATCGACCCCGGCGGCCTTGGCGCGTGCCGCAAACGCTTCCAGGCCCATATGTTCGACCGGGTTTGCATAGCCCATGAGCACCACCGGCGTCAGGTCATCGGTCTTGCGGAATTCGAGCACCATATCGAGCACGCCAGCCAATGAGACGCCATGCTTGAGCGCGCGCTCGGAGGCGCGCTGGATCACCGGGCCATCGGCCATCGGGTCGGAGAACGGCACGCCGAGTTCGACCACATCGGACCCCGCCTCGACCAAGGCATGCATCAGCGGCACGGTCAAGGCGGGATAAGGATCGCCCGCACAAATGTAAGGGATGAGCGCCTTGCGGCCGCGCGCCTCAACCGCGGCCAGCACTTTCTTGATGCGTGACATGGGCGCTTTCTAGAAATTCAGGCCGGAACGTTCGGCCACGGTGTGCATGTCCTTGTCGCCGCGCCCGGACAGGTTCACCAGCAAAGCGTGATCGCGGGGCATGGTCGGCGCCATTTTCATCGCCTGCGCCACCGCATGACTGGATTCGAGCGCGGGAATGATGCCCTCGATGCGGCACAACTGATGGAACGCGTCGAGCGCCTCATCGTCATTGACCGCCACGTACTCGGCACGCCCGATGTCCTTGAGCCAGGCATGCTCGGGACCGACGCCGGGATAGTCGAGGCCGGCGGAAATCGAGTGGGTCTCGCTAATCTGGCCGTTCGCATCCTGCAGCAGGTAGGTGCGATTGCCGTGCAGGATGCCAGGGGACCCCGCCGACAGCGAAGCCGCGTGCTTGCCGCTGGCGATGCCGGAACCACCAGCCTCGCACCCGATCAGGCGCACCTCTTTGTGACCGATATAGGGGTGGAAGATGCCCATGGCGTTGGAGCCGCCGCCGACGCAGGCGAGGATGGCGTCAGGCTGGCGACCGATCAGTTCGGGCATCTGGGTCAGGCATTCCTTGCCGACCACCGAATTGAAATCACGCACCATCATCGGATAGGGATGCGGCCCGGCGACGGTGCCGATGATGTAGAAGGTGTTTTCCACATTGGTGACCCAGTCGCGCATGGCCTCGTTGAGCGCATCCTTGAGCGTCTTGGAGCCGCTTTCGACCGGCACCACGGTAGCGCCCAGGAGCTTCATGCGATAGACGTTGGCCGCCTGGCGCTTGATGTCCTCGCTGCCCATGTAGACCACGCACTCGAGCCCGAAGCGCGCCGCCATGGTGGCGGTGGCCACGCCGTGCTGGCCGGCGCCGGTTTCGGCGATCACCCGTGGCTTGCCCATGCGCCGCGCCAGCAGGGCCTGGCCCATGGTGTTGTTGACCTTGTGCGCGCCGGTGTGATTCAAGTCTTCTCGCTTGAGATAAATCTGCGCCCCGCCGTGGATCGCCGACAGGCGCTTGGCATGGTAGATCGGGCTCGGACGGCCCACATAGTGCTTGAGTTCGGATTCGAACTCGGCCATGAATTCTCGATCGGTACGGTAGTGGGCGTAGGTGCGATTGAGTTCGTCAAGCGCATGCATCAAGGTTTCGGAGACAAAGATGCCGCCGTAGGGCCCGAAGTGGCCGCGCGCGTCCGGCAGATCGTAGCCGGCCGCCGATGAAGGGGGAAGATCGTTGAACTTCATGTCAGGTGTCCTTAGCCGCGCCGTCACCGGCTGCGAGTTGCATGTCGGCCGCCCTGACTGCAGCCACGAAGGCGCGGATCAGGGTGGCATCCTTGATACCACGGGCCACTTCGACACCACTGGAGACATCGACCCCCAATGGGGCGTGTCGAGTCGCGGCCAAACGTCTAAGCGCAGCAATCCCTGCAGCGACATTTTCGGCATGCAACCCACCAGACAAAACGGCCCGAGCCGCGATTTTTGCCGGAATCAGAGACCAATCGAACACCTCGCCGCCGCCGCCATAGCCTGTGACGAATGCATCGAGAAGGATCGCGCGTGCAGCTTTGAAATCATCGCCGTATTTTAGCAAATCCAGGTCCGCGTGCAC